>JALNXC010000037.1 GCA_023230535.1 Alkaliphilus sp.
AAACTTTGTCCTCTACGATAGCATTGGTAGATACCGTGGTGCTTAAGTTTATCCTTTTAATTTTAGATTTATCACGATCTTCCAGCAGTACGTTCAGGGTACCCCAGATGGATTCAAACAAATTATCCCTGTCGGTAGGCTGTTTCACTGTCTTTAATATTTTTCCGTCTTCTACAATAACTGCATCTATATTAGTTCCTCCCATATCTAAACCTACAATCAATTTTCAACCCCTCCTTATATTGTAATGTTTAACTACATTGTATGCCTTAGACAAAATATTATCAAGTCAGTTTTGGTTTGCGGTATCATATGAAAAATTATAATTTTTCTTCATAAATGAGATTTTGTTATTGACATAATAAAATCGGATAGATATGTTAAAATAAGATATTATTTTTAAATTTCTCAATGGCTCATATTTCATATATTTGGACAGTGAGAATAAAATTTTATTAATATATAAAAGATATGATAAAATATTGTTGAGGGATTTTGGTTGAATTACGAAATACGATGAGGAGGGGGAAATTATTATGACTTACTCACCTGAGTTATCATCCGCATTTAATGACACATATCTCAGAAGCCGTCATGTTTCACCGCAATCGGGCATGTGTTCTTTTTGTACGGAAGAATGTGAAGGGACATGTGAGATTGCCTTGGCGGCGGTTTTGGGGGCACAGACGGTATATCCGACAAATACGGGAGCCAATCAGATTGCTTCTGAAAAAGATTATCCGATCGATTTTTCGCATTTTAATATCAATGGACGTGTCTTTGGGGCTGTCGGAGCCAATGCAAGTTATGAAGAAGCTACTATATATCATGTAAAATTGGAGAGGGAATTCGGGGAATTTAATCCTGTTAAACTGACCATGCCGATTATTTTACCCGCTCTTATTAAATTAAACTGGAAAGATTATTTTGGTGGGGCGGCGATGGCGGGAGTGGTCTGTGTAATCGGTGAAGGTGCCAGGGACAGGGATCCGAAGCTTAGAATTGAAAATGGCAGGGTGACAGGATTCCCTATTTTAAAAACCATGTTAGATTCTTTTCGAAAATATTATAGGGGTTACGGGCAAATTGTACTGCAGTGCAATGTTGAAGACGATATGCTCGGGGTCCCCGAATTTGCAATAAAAAAATATGGTGCGGAAGCGATTGAATTTAAATTTGGACAGGGCGCAAAGGGGACTCAGCCGGTAGTCAGAATAAAGGACAGGGAACAGGCACTGAAAAAACAGGGGATGGGCGAGTTGGTTTTGCCGAATCCCATGGATCCTGAAATAATAAAGGCATATGAGGAGGGAACATGTCCGAATTTTTATTCCTATGCAAGGTTGCCTCTGTGGGATGAGGATTATTTGATTCCCCGGATTGAGGAACTGAGGGGTATGGGAGCCAAAAACATCTACTTTAAAATGGCCGGGTATGATTTAAAGGATTTAGAAAAGGTGATATTGATCGGAAGCAAGGCGCGGGTTGATATGATTACCTTTGACGGGGCGGGCGGGGGCAGCGGGTATAGCCCGAATAAAATGATGAACGAGTGGAGTCTGCCTACCGTAGTGCTGGAAGATGCTGTTTGTACTATTATAAACAAATTAAAATCCGAAGGTCATTGGATCCCGGCTATTACGATTACAGGCGGGTTCAGTTCCGAGGACCAGGTATTCAAATCCCTGGCCTATGGTGACGGAATAGTCACTGCCGTAGGTCTGTGCCGGGCATCTATGACAGCTGCAATGACGGGTAAAAAAATTGGAGATATGATTAAAGCAGGGAATATACCTAAAAATTTAAAAAAATATGGGAATACTGTAGAGGAGATATACGGAGATTTAGCCGATCTGAGGGCCATATACGGTAAAAAAGCAGATAAATTTTCTTTAGGTGCGGTGGGAGTGTTTTCTTATCTGAACAAAATAGCTTTCGGAATAAAGCATTTTGCGGCATTAAATCGTAAATTTGACATTTCATATCTGGACAGAAATGATTTGATTCCTCTGACGCGCGGGGCTAAGGATTTACTCAAGGGGAAATGGTTCGAATAAAGTAGCCACGGCTGATAGATGATCGGTTTTAACTTGGCAAGATATGTGCCGGGGTGCTGCCGTCTCATCAAAAATAATATAGCTGTTTGCCCTGTGTTGCCGGCGCAGAATATGGATATATTAAAGTATATAACCAAGGTTGGTAAATAATTTAAATATTTATTAAATGCGAAAATTATTTATCCATAATATAAAATAGATTGAGTAGGAGATATGTCATATGCACACAAAAGAAAAGGATATTATATTAAAGGAGTTAAACACAAACGTAGAAAGAGGCCTCACTGAAGAAGAAGTAGCCGAAAGACAAAAAAGGGGTAGAAATGAGTTGACGGCAGCCAAGCCCAGGTCCTTATTTTTGAAATTTTTGGATCAGCTAAACGACCCTATGATATTTATATTGATTGCGGCCGCAGGTATTTCCACTATTATGGAAGAGATAAGCGATGCCATTATAATATTAGTGGTAATAGCAATAAACGCGATAGTGGGTTTTGTACAGGAAGACAAGGCACAAAAATCTTTGGATGCCCTGAAGAAACTGTCTACACCCAAGACAACGGTAAAGAGGGGCGGCATCTTAAAGGAGATTCCTATTGAGGAATTGGTTGTGGGTGATATCGTTACTATTAAGGCAGGGGGTTATATTCCCGCAGATTTAAGGCTTGTAGAGGCGGCAAACTTAAGGATAGACGAGTCTATACTGACCGGAGAATCCGTCCCGGTGGAGAAAATAGACGGTATTATTGTTGAAGAAAATACAGCCTTAGGAGATTTAAAAAATATGGCCTTTATGTCCAGTTATGCCACTTACGGCAGGGGTGTCGGTGTTGTTACATCTATCGGCATGGATACGGAAGTTGGAAAAATAGCCGCTATGCTGGATAAAGCAGATCAAATCAAAACACCGCTTCAGGGAAGATTGGAAAGATTGAGCAAATATCTGGGAGCAGGGGCGCTTATAATCTGTATATTGATATTTGGAATAGCTGTTATACAGGGTAAGGAACCTATGGAGATGCTTTTAGTATCCATATCCCTTGCAGTTGCCATAATCCCCGAAGGGTTACCGGCCGTAATTACGGTCGTGCTGGCTTTAGGTGTACAGAGAATGATAAGGCGGAATGTTATAGTAAAAAAATTACCGGCTGTAGAAACTTTAGGTTCCGTTGATGTCATATGTTCGGATAAAACCGGAACTATCACACAGAATAAAATGAAAGTAACTGAGGTATATCATAACGGGAGATTAAAAACTGTGGGAGGACTGACGGAAAGGGACAGACTGTTGGTGCATGGTTTTATGTTATGCAATGATGCCGACAACGAAGGGGATTCAGTGGGGGACCCTACGGAAACAGCCCTTTTAGATATGGGGGATATTTTATCGATAAAGAAGAGTGATATAGACAGGAAATTTCCTCGTATAGATGAAATACCCTTCGACTCTGATAGAAAGATGATGACTACTGTGAATAAATACAATGGAAAGGAAATTATATTTACCAAGGGAGCTCTGGATTTTGTATTGCGGCAGGTTACTCATATACTATTGGATAATGTGAGATTGCCTATCGAAGATTATAAAGATAGAATTTATAACAGTGCCTTCGAAATGTCGGCGAAAGCCCTACGAGTATTAGCCTTGGCATACAGAGAAAAAGATTGTACGGGCTGTAAAGATAAAGAAGGCTATGAAAACAATTTAGTTTTCATAGGATTAGCCGGTATGATAGACCCTCCGAGAGAGGAGGTAGGGGAGGCCGTACAAAAATGTTATGATGCGGGGATCAGGACTGTGATGATAACCGGGGATCATAAAAATACGGCCTTTGCCGTAGCTAAGGAAGTAGGGATCAGTCAAAATATAGAACAAGTGATGGACGGGCGGTCCCTGTCAACTATAACACAGGAAGAATTAAATGAAGTAATAGATGATTATAGGGTATTTGCCAGGGTGCGGCCCGAACATAAGGTAATGATAGTAAAAGCCCTGCAGTCCAAGGATTATATTGTTTCCATGACCGGTGACGGGGTAAATGATGCCCCTTCCCTAAAAGCGGCTAATATTGGTGTTGCGATGGGAATTACGGGCAGTGACGTATCTAAGGAAGCTTCGGATATGATTCTGACCGATGATAATTTTGCTACTATTGTTAAGGCAGTTGAAGAGGGCAGAAATATATATAATAATATTAAAAAAACTATTTTATTTTTGTTATCCAGTAACCTTGGAGAGCTCTTTGTATTATTTACGGCCATAACACTGAACTGGCCTATTCCACTAAAACCCATTCATATATTATGGGTAAACTTAATCACAGATACATTACCTGCATTATCCTTAGGTGTGGACCCTGTAAGTGCAGATGTAATGAAGGAAAAACCGAGGAGCCGGGATGAAAATATTTTTAGCAGGGGCAGATTGATATATTTAATTTTAAACGCTGCTTTTATAGGTGCGATCACCTTGGCAGTTTTTCAATATGGATTAAAGGGCAGAAGTTTAGCGTACGGTCAAACTATGGCATTTCTGGTCCTCAGTACAAGCCAGCTATTTCATTCCATCAACAATAGAAATTTAAAGCAGTCAATTTTTAAGGCGGGCATGTCAAAAAATAAATTTTTAAACTATTCCATAATAACCGGGATAGTTTTACAGGTAATCATAGTACAAATACCTGCTTTAAACAAAGCCTTCGGTACCGTGCCGTTAAATTTTATAGATTGGGTTATAGTTGTGGCAATTTCTTTATCTATAATTTTAGTCAATGAGATTGGAAAAGCATTATTGAATCATGTATGTTACAAAACCCCGATGAATAAGAATTAAAAAGGTAGCATAAAATCTTAGTAAAGTAAGAGTGGAGGGGGTTTTGCATTGTTTAATATAAAAATTAACTATAATGCTAAAAGCAGATATGGGTATATAAAGGGGGAGATTGACAGCTTTACCTGGTTTGCACTGGTTCATAAGGAGGATGTTGAATTTGGAATTAGCCCCGAAAACTTAGAGATGGGAAGCGGAAGGGTATCCAGATTATGTTTATACAAGGACATACCCATGTCGAATTATACAAAAAGATTGATATATGCTAATTATAGGAGGGGTTGGGATGTTTTTAATAAGAGTTATGAAAAGATGGTACTGGATTTGGTAAGTTATTTGGATAGAATATATTCTATAAAGGCGGTAAAATAAAATTTTCGGGCAATATGGTTTCAAAGTATTTTTTATTCGATGTTGTAAGAGCAGTAAAGGGTTTTAAAAATCTGATAAAATAAATTATGTCGAAATTTGCAGATAGATTGTTTAATCTCATATATATGTTGCGGAATTTATGCCATATGGTATTATTTATATTATTATAATAGTTTCGAAAAGGAGTGCAACAATAATGAATTTACCAAATATTATAACGGTTCTACGTTTTGCACTTGTACCGATATTTATAAAGGTATTTTTTTCTTCTTTGGAAAAAAGTTTATTATATTCTATTTTAATATTTCTTTTAGCGGGTATAACAGATATTTTGGATGGGTATATAGCCCGGAAATATGATCTTATAACCAGATGGGGACAGGCTATGGACCCCCTGGCAGATAAGCTCATGCAATTGACGGTGCTTGTTTGTTTTGCAATTAAACAATTCATACCTTTATGGGTTATAATTGTATACGGGATAAAAGAGCTCCTGATGATATTTGGCGGTATTTTTTTATATGCTAAAAAAGATAAGATGGTACTGCCGGCAAATTCATATGGGAAGGTAGCCACTGTAATTTTTTATATCGCTATTTTAGCAATAGCATTTAGCTTTACATACGGCAAGTTATTGATGATAATCGCGGTTTTATTTGCATTATATGCATTTGTACGTTATTTTATTATAGGGATAAAATATATAAAGGAGTTTCCGTCATCTGAAATTTTAGATTAACAGATGCCATGGATCTAACCGATATAAAACAATTGTATCGGGGGATAATTTGGTTTCATATATGGGCACCTATATATACGTATATCAACATATATTGACAAATACTTTTTAAATCATTATAATAAATATTAGTTTTATAAGCATAAACAACAATGATGAAAAAGAGTAGATAACATAATCCCTTAAGAGAGAAAGACTCATGGCTGGAAGGTTTTTTAGGGCAATGGTTATTGAAGGTAGTTTCGGAGTTTCTACATTGAAAAGAGTAGATGTAGACGGGTAAACCGTTATATTTATCGAGTGTTTATTTACATATTTTTCAGTAAGTAAAAATTAAGGTGGTACCGCGAATATATTCCTCGCCCTTATTTTGATTTTAGGCGAGGTTTTTTATTTAGGAGGAATAAAAAATGGCAAATAATTTAGAAAAAAATTATAATCCACAGGATTTTGAAAATCGGATATATAACCATTGGATTGAAAGAAAACATTTTAGGGCGGAGGTAAATCCGAAAAAGGAACCCTACTGCATAGTATTGCCGCCACCAAATATTACAGGCGA
Source organism: Alkaliphilus sp. (assembly GCA_023230535.1). Lineage (GTDB taxonomy): Bacteria > Bacillota > Clostridia > Peptostreptococcales > Natronincolaceae > JAAZJW01. The sequence continues at coordinate 6,561 of JALNXC010000037.1, forward strand.
ACTTCATATGGGTCATGCGTTAGATCATACACTTCAAGATATTTTAATCAGATGGAAAAGGATGCAGGGTTTTGAGACATTATGGCAGCCCGGCACGGATCATGCAAGTATTGCTACGGAAGTAAAGGTAGTAGAGAGCATCAGAGAGGAAGGCCTGACCAAATTAGATGTGGGCAGAGAAAACTTTTTAGAAAGGGCTTGGAAGTGGAAAGAAGAGTACGGCGGGCGGATAGTGGAACAGATGAAAAAATTGGGGGATTCCTGTGATTGGTCCAGAGAACGTTTTACGATGGATGAAGGTTTAAGTAATGCTGTGACGGAAGTATTTATTAAATTGTATGGAAAAGGATTAATATACAGGGGTAATCGTATTATAAATTGGTGCCCCAAGTGTAAGACATCCCTTTCAGATGCGGAGGTGGAACATGAAGAGAGAGCAGGGCATTTTTGGCATATAAATTATCCTATTAAAGGCAGTGATAATGTATTGGAAATTGCGACAACCAGGCCGGAAACCATGCTTGGGGACACGGGTGTTGCCGTACACCCGGATGATGAGAGATACAAGCACTTGGTCGGTAAAATAGCGATATTACCTCTGGTTGATAGAGAACTGCCCATTGTTGCCGATGCTTATGTAGATCCGGAATTTGGAACGGGAGCCGTAAAGATAACTCCTGCACATGATCCGAATGATTTTGAGGTGGGAGAAAGGCATAATTTGCCTCGGATCAATGTCATGAATGAGGATGCTACTATAAATGAAAACGGCGGCAAATATACGGGTATGACAAGATATGAGGCGCGAAAAACTATTGTGAACGATCTCGAAAAGGGAGGATTTATTCATAAAGTTAAGGATCTTAGCCATAATGTAGGCCATTGTTATAGATGCGATACGGCGGTAGAACCCCTGACATCGGATCAATGGTTTGTGAAAATGGAACCTCTTGCCATACCCGCCATCAAAGCCGTAAATGATAACAGAGTTAAATTTGTTCCGGAGAGATTTTCTAAAACTTATATACATTGGCTGGAAAATATCAGGGATTGGTGTATTTCCAGGCAATTGTGGTGGGGTCATCGAATTCCGGCATATTATTGTGATAATTGCGGACATATAATTGTTCAGAGAGAGGAACCGGCCGTCTGTGAAAAATGTAATGGAAATAAGTTCAAACAGGACGAAGATGTACTGGACACCTGGTTCAGTTCGGCTTTATGGCCCTTTTCCACATTGGGCTGGCCGGAAAAAACTGAGGAGCTCAAATATTTCTATCCGACAGATGTATTGGTGACGGGTTATGACATTATATTTTTTTGGGTAGTTCGCATGGTGTTTTCAGCCTTAGAATTTATGGAGGATATACCATTTGAATATGTGCTCATTCATGGGCTTGTGAGGGATGCGCAGGGCAGAAAAATGAGCAAATCCTTAGGAAACGGTATCGATCCCTTGGAAGTTATAGAAGAATACGGTGCGGATGCACTGAGATTTACTCTGGCGACGGGAAATTCCCCGGGAAATGATATGCGTTTTCATATGGAGAAATTGGAGGCCAGTAGAAATTTTGCGAATAAATTGTGGAATGCCACAAGATTTGTATTGATGAATTTAGATATTGACCATATCGACAAAAATGACATTTTAAGTAAATTTACTTTAGCCGATAAGTGGATAATTTCCAGGCTCAACAATGTAATAAAAGAGATAACCGAAAATATGGGCAAGTTCGAACTGGGGCTTGCCGTACAAAAATTATATGATTTTATCTGGAATGAATATTGTGACTGGTATATTGAATTGGTAAAACCAAAGCTTTACGGTGAAGACATTCATGAAAAAAGGGTAGCCCAATATACTTTGACTTATGTGTTGGAAAATATATTAAAATTACTGCACCCCTTTATGCCCTTTATAACTGAAGAGATATGGCAGAATTTACCTACGACACAGGGGAGTGTGATTGTGGCACAATGGCCTGAATATAAGGAAAATGAAGCATATACGGCAGAAGAAAAATACATGGAGTTGATTATGGATGCCATTAAAAATATACGTAATATCAGGGCTGAAATGAATGTTGTCCCTTCTAAAAAGGCA
>JALNXC010000038.1 GCA_023230535.1 Alkaliphilus sp.
CACGAATTTTCCCACCTCGGGATGTTTTTCATCGATAATAGTATTCTTTGCCAAACCGTTTGCCATTACACCAACCATATCATTAGTACTGGTATCCCCGTCAACGGTAATCATATTGTAAGTTTTATCTACCGTATCATTTAATAATCTTTGTAAAAACCCCTTTTCTATATTAGCATCGGTTGTAATAAAAGCCAACATAGTCGCCATATCAGGTTCTATCATACCGGAACCCTTTGCAATTCCTCCTATTGTAACTTGTTTTCCGTCTATCCCTGCCGATACGGCTATATTTTTAACACATGTATCCGTAGTGAGGATTGCCTCGGCGGCCGCCAGGCCCCCTTCATAGCTCAAATTTTCGGCTGCATTTTTAATCCCGTCCAATATAACTTCCATAGGCAGCGGAACGCCTATCACACCTGTGGAAGCCACCAAAACATTATTAGGAGATATATTTAATTCTTTGGCTGTTGTTTCGGCCATTGCCACGGCATCCTCGTAACCCTTTTGTCCGGTGCAGGCATTGGCATTGTTGCTATTTATGATGATTGCCTGAATTTCGGCTCCGACAATATTTTCTTTGCACAATGATACAGGAGCCGCACATGCCTTGTTTTTGGTAAAAACTCCTGCCCCCTTTGCCAATACATCGCTGGCAATCAATGCCATATCTTTTTTATTCTTTTTTAGCCCTATATGCAGGCCACTCGCTTTAAAGCCTTTAGGCGAAGTGATATCCCCGTCAAAAATTTTAAAATTCCCCATACTCTTTTCCCTCCCTTAACTGTCTAAGGCCATATGGGCGGTTGTCGCAACCCCTCACTAATATCAAAACCGAACATTAAATTCATATTTTGCACTGCTTGACCTGCCGCCCCTTTGACTAAATTATCTATGGCGCTTATCATAATAATATTATTTGTCCTTTCATCCACTTTAAAACCTATATCGCAATAGTTGGAACCATAAACCGCTCTTGTTTGGGGGTATTCCCCTTCTTCTAATACTCTTACAAACTGTTGGTTGTCATAATAATGATCCAATGTATCATTAATTTCTTTTTCGCTCACATTTTTATTGTTGATCAAATAAACAGTGCTCAAAATCCCCCGTGTCATGGGAGCCAAATGAGGCGTAAACTGTACTACAACCTCTTTTCCGGCCGCTATAGATAACTCCTGCTCAATCTCCGACGTATGTCTATGAGTGCCTATACTGTAAGCCCTAAAATTCTCATTGCATTGTGAAAATAAATTTGCATCCCTGACAGATCTGCCTGCTCCTGAAACTCCTGATTTTGCATCTATTATTATACGGTCACCGCCGACAAGTTTTTCTTTTAATAACGGATATAATGACAAGAGAACGCCGGTAGGATAACAACCGGGATTTGCAACAAGTTGAGTTTTACTGATTTTGTCGCTGTATATCTCACTCAGGCCATATATCGCCTCATCCAATAAATCTACGGCCTCATGTTTTGTGTTGTACCATTTTTCATAGGTATCAACATTTTTTAATCTGAAATCCGCCGAAAGATCTATAACTTTTTTGCCCTTTTTGAATATTTTCTTTACCGGTTCTTGGCTTAACCCATGCGGTAGAGCAGTAAAAAGTACATCTATATCTTCTAAATTTTCATCCGGATCTATAGAAACACATTTATCATCTATTATATTTTTAAGATTAGGGTACACTTTACTATATTCCACAGTAGCATAGCTTCTGGAATCTAAAAAACTTATATCCAATTTATTATGTTGAGAAATTAATCTCACTAATTCCCCTCCCGCATATCCTGTCGCCCCTATAATACCCGCTTTAATCATGTCTTCACCTTCTTTTATTATTTCCAAGCAGGCAAACCGAGCCTGCCAGACTGTGTAATAATTGTCATTTTAATAATTATACATTATAACTAATAAATATGCAATGACTTTTTTGTTTTTCTTCAATAAAAAAGAACAGGGAAATAGGCTTTTTGCCCTGCCGAAACGGACTAAAAACCTTCCCCCTATTCTTTCCCCTTATTATTTTAAATCCTTTATTATTCTTCTTTCAATCTCATCAATAATTCTCCTACTTTTACTTGCTGCTTTTCTTCTACCAAAATACTTTCTACTATACCGGCCACTGGAGCCGTAATATTGGTTTCCATTTTCATGGCCTCAAGTAAAATAATACTCTGATTTCTATCTACTTTTTCCCCTTCTTTCACCAAAATTTTGACCACTGCTCCGGGAATAGTAGCGCCTATTTCAAATTTATTTTCCGGATCCGCCATTTGAGTGAATATTTGTTCGTCGATTCCGATTTCTTTGCTTGCTTTATCAAATATTTTTATTTCTCTGCGGTTTCCATTCACTTCAAATGCTACGGTTCTGTTTCCTTCATTATCCAATTTGCCAATCTCCAGCAATTTAAGAATCAAGACCCTACCCTCCGCAATCTCTACCTCACAAGTTTCGCCTTCATATAAGCCATGAAAAAATATATCGCTTCCCATCCTGCTCAGGTCTCCATATTCATCGATAAAACACAGATAATCTTCGTATGTCTTCGGATAAAGCGCATATGACAATATATCTTTCCGATTCGGATTTATACTATATTTTTCTTCCAAATGTTTTGCGATAGCACCGAAGTCTTCCGGCTCTAATAGTTCACCGGGCCTTACACTGATAGGGGTTTCACCTTTTAAAACTATATCCTGTAATTTTTTAGGAAAACCCCCGCTTGGCTGTCCTAACATGCCTTTAAAATAATCTACAACAGACTCCGGAAAGGTCATGCCTTTTGCTTTTTCGTATATATTTTCGGGATCTAAGTCATTTTGTACCATGAAAATAGCCAAGTCCCCCACAGTTTTAGACGACGGTGTAACTTTTATGATGTCTCCCAGCATCTCATTGACCGTTTTATACATTCCTTTGACTTCATCAAATCTATGCCCTAAACCAAAACTGTCCACCTGCGGTTTTAAATTGGAATACTGTCCGCCCGGAATTTCATATTTATAAATTTCCGCCGTTGCGGATTTTAAATCGGATTCAAATTGTTCAAAAACCGGCCTTACGGCACTCCAATAATGAGAAAGTTTTTGTAAATCATCCGTATTCATTTTAGTATCCCTGGAAGTATTCTCCAGGGCCGCAACAACCGAATTTAAAGACGGTTGGCTGGTAAGCCCGGACATACTGCTGATAGCAACATCTGCAATATCTACTCCCGCATCTACCGCCATCAGCACGGTAGCAACACCGTTTCCTGTAGTATCATGAGTATGAAGATGTATGGGTATAGAAATTTCATCCTTCAGCGCTTTGATCAGCTTTTGTGAAGCATAGGGCTTCAAAAGAGCCGACATGTCTTTTACACCTAATATATGGGCACCTGTTTTTTCAATTTCTTTAGCTAAATCCACATAATATTTCAAAGTATATTTATCCCTATTCGTATCCAGAATGTCTCCGGTGTAGCACATACATGCTTCCGCAACTTTGCCGGTTTTTAATACCTCGTTAATGGCCACTTTCATACCTTTTAACCAATTTAGAGAATCAAAAATCCTGAATACGTCTATGCCGGTCTCTGCGGCCTCTTGAATAAATGCCTTTATAACATTATCGGGATAATTTTTATAGCCCACCGCATTGCTGGCCCTCAAAAGCATCTGGAATAAAATATTGGGTATTCTTTCGCGCAGTACTTCTATACGTTCCCAGGGGGATTCCCTTAAGAAGCTGTAGGATGCATCAAAAGTAGCCCCGCCCCACATCTCTATGGAAAACAGATCACCTGCTAAAACAGAAGTTGCTTTAGATACTTTTGCCATATCTATAGTTCTCAGCCTTGTTGCCATCAGAGACTGGTGAGCATCCCTCATAGTGGTATCGGTCAACAATAGTTTATCCTGATTTTTAATCCACTTTACTAACCCTTCGGGACCCTCATTATCCAATATTTGTTTTGTACCGTACTGTTCTTCGGACCTTATCACATATGGAACCACCGGTATATCATACTCTTTTTTAATCCCCTTTGTTTCATTTACTACTTTTTCTCCAATATATTTGAGCAGCTTTAATTCCCTGTCGCTCTGAGGTATAATATCGAAGAGCTCGGGATTATTTTCTATGAAACCGGTACTGGATTCTCCTTTTCTAAAGGTTTCATGATTTAAAACATTGATCAAAAATCCGATATTGGTTTTAACTCCATTGATTTTAGATTCCGTCAGAGAACGGATTGATTTTCTGATAGCATCTTCAAAAGTTCTTGATGAAGATGTAACCTTTACTAACAAGCTGTCATAATAGGGACCGATTTCGGAACCGGTGAAACCGCTGCCCCCGTCCAATCTTATCCCGGGCCCGGAGCTCGTTCTATATACGTCGACTCTCCCCGTGCTCGGTGAAAAATCGCTGCCTGCATCTTCACAAGTTATCCTGCATTCTATGGCATACCCCCTGGGGATTATATCCTGTTGAGATTTGATCCCTATTTTCGGACTGTCTAAAGAATAACCCTGAGCTATCAGGATTTGATTTTGCACAATATCGATGCCGGTCACCACTTCTGTGACCGTATGTTCCACCTGTATTCTGGGATTCACCTCGATAAAATAATGATTCCCGTAAACATCCAGTAAAAACTCCACCGTTCCGGCATTTTTATAGTTCACGGCCCTCGCTATTTTTAAAGCATCTTCGCATATCTCCTCTCTCTTTTCATCGGAAAGAGATATGGCCGGAGTAAATTCCACCAGCTTTTGATGTCTTCTCTGTATTGAGCAATCCCTCTCATAGAGGTGTACTATATTGCCGTATTCGTCTCCCAATATCTGTACCTCTATATGCTTGGGCCTTTTCAGATATTTTTCAACAAAGATGTTGTCATCGCCAAATGCTTTTTTAGCCTCACTCTTGGCACTGTTAAAAGACTCTACAAGTTTCTCCTCCGAATTCACAACACGCATTCCTCTTCCGCCGCCCCCGGCGGCAGCCTTGAGCATAACCGGATATCCGCAACGCTCGGCAAATTCTATCAGTTTTTTTTCTGAGGTAATAGGTTTTTCCACGCCGGGTATTGTCGGCACATCTATTTCTTTCGCAATCAATTTGGATCTGATCTTATCTCCCAATTTTCTGATCGTCTTATGGGAAGGCCCAATGAACACAATCCCCGCCTTTTCGCATCTCTGTGCAAATTCCGGATTTTCGGACAGAAACCCGTATCCCGGATGAATAGCATCTACTCCCTTCTTTAATGCCAAACCGATTATCTCTTCAATATTCAAATATGCCTCTATAGGGCCCTTATTTCTACCTATTAAATAAGATTCATCCGCCTTTGTTCTAAAAAGAGAACGTTGGTCCTCATTAGAATAAACCGCCACGGTTCTGATTCCCAACTCACGGCAGGCCCTGAAAACCCTGATGGCGATTTCGCCCCTGTTTGCTACTAATATACGTTTAAATTTCTTTATTCCCATCTTTCTTACCCTCCCCTCTATAAAGACAGCGAGAGGTTCAAACATCCCCCGGTCTTTATAATTATATATTCGCTATAACCGCATCCGCAAATTCAGTGGTGGACAATTTGCCTCCAATGTCTACGGTGCAGTTCTCCTTATTCTTAAGTATATTTTTCAAGGCTTTTTCAATCTTAAAAGCTGCCTCGACTTCATCAATATGCTTTAACATCATTGCACCGGACAATATAGCCGATATGGGATTTGCTATATTTTTACCCGCAATATCGGGAGCCGAACCATGAACAGGTTCAAATATGGCAAAATCATCTCCGATATTGCCACTGGGAGCAATTCCCAGTCCCCCTATCAATCCCGCACCTAAATCGGATAATATATCCCCATATAAATTTGGTGCTACAATGACGGAAAAATTTCTCGGGTTCATGACCATTCTCATTGCCATGGCATCTACAATTATATCTTCAAATTGAATATCTTTGTACTCATTTGCTACTTCCCTGCCCACCCTCAGGAATAATCCGTCCGAAAGTTTCATGATATTTGCCTTATGTGTAAGGGTTACCTTTTCTCTTTTTTCCTGCCTTGCAAGTTCAAATGCAAAATTGCATATTTTAAGACTGGCATCCCTGCTTATTATTTTAACACTCTGTGCTATATTATCGTTAACCATAAATTCTATACCCGTATATAAACCTTCTGTGTTTTCCCTCACAACGACAAAATCTAAATCCTTATATAAAGAGTCTATGCCGTCAAAGGACTTTACAGGCCTTATATTGGCAAACAATTTGAAATACTGTCTCAGTGCAATATTTACACTTCTAAAACCCGTGCCAACCGGTGTTGTAAGGGGACCCTTCAGAGCAATCTTATTTTTCTCTATGCTTTTTATTGTTTCCTCCGGCAAGGGGTTGCCATATTTTTCATATGCCGAGAGCCCTGCCTCCTGTCTGTCCCAATTGATTTTAACGCCTGCCCTTTCTATTATTTTAATCGTTGCATCTATAATATCTTTTCCTATTCCATCTCCATAGATTAAAGTAATCGTTTTATTCATGTCTTTCCTCCCATTGTTTATATTTCAACCTTTATATATCGCACAGGGGGACGGTTCTTTTGTGTTGTTGAGAAGACACAACACAAAAGAACCGTCCCCGCTGTGTCCCGCGACCAACTGCCTAATCGGCCAACTGTCCAACAATGTTTAATAGCCCCCCGCTTTTTAATATACCGATATATCTTTCCGATATATTCAGATTCACGGTATATTCCAGATTCTTCGTTTTATTCAAAACTATCATCTCATCCAAATCCATACCGGAAAGAACATTCTGAATTTCCAACTCATCAAAGGCATCTATAGTTAAATAATCATCGCTGTTTTTAAATGTTAAAGGCATAATCCCGTTATTTATGAGGTTGTTCCTATGAATTCTTGCAAAAGATTTGGCTATAACAGCTTTTATACCTAAATACAACGGAACTAAAGCCGCATGTTCCCGGCTGGAACCTTGCCCATAATTTAAACCGCCAACTATTATGCCACCGCCATATTTTTTAGCATTTGCTGCAAAATCCTTATCGACCTGATCAAAACAAAATTCGGATAGATAAGGTATATTTGATCTATATGGCAGCAAATGGGCATTTGAAGGCATAATATGGTCCGTAGTTATTCCATCGCCGACTTTTAACAAGACCTTTCCCGTGATTAAATCCTCCAACGGTTTACTCTTAGGAAAGGGTTTTATGTTCGGCCCGCGTATTATCTCTACGGCTTCGCCTTCTTCAGCCGGCTCAACTATCAGATTGTCATTTATTAAAAATGCATCCGGAAGTTCTATATCCAAGTCCACATCTTTATCGAAATCTTCGACGGATACGATATAACCTTTTATCGCGGACATAGCCGCTATTTCGGGGCTCGATAGATAAACATCCGCAGTATCCGTGCCGCAGCGCCCTTTAAAATTTCTATTAAATGTCCTCAAAGAGACTCCACCGGTATTGGGAGCCTGTCCCATACCTATACAAGGCCCACAAGCGCTTTCCAATATCCTTCCTCCCGCACCTATGATTTTAGCCAGCGCCCCATTTTCGGATAACATGGTAAGCACCTGCTTAGAACCCGGAGATACCACCAGCGAAATATTTTCATGTACGGTTTTACCGTCCAATATATTTGCAACCTTCATCAAATCCATGAAGGATGAATTTGTACAGCTTCCGATGGCTACCTGAGTAAGTTTGGTACCCCTCACTTCCCTCGCGGGAACCACGGCATCCGGAGAATGAGGACAGGCAATCATAGGTTCCAATTTATCCAGATCTATGTCTATGGTTTCGTCATAGACGGCATCTTCATCCGCCGATAACGGTATATAATCTTTTTCTCTGCCTTGTGCCTTTAAAAAGGCTAATGTATTTTCATCAGATGGAAAAATTGAAGTTGTGGCCCCAAGTTCCGCACCCATATTGGTTATTGTACCTCTTTCCGGCACCGACAGGTGTTTTATGCCCTCTCCGGCATACTCAAATATTTTGTTTACACCGCCTACAACCGTACATCTCCGCAATACCTCCAAGATTATATCCTTAGCACCGGTATATTTTTTTAACTTTCCTCTCAAATTTACCCTAACAATTTTAGGGGTTTCTATAAAATATTCTCCCCCCGCCATGGCTACGGCCACATCTAAACCGCCTGCACCTATGGCAATCATTCCCAATCCACCACAAGTTGGCGTATGACTGTCGGAACCAAGCAATGTATCACCCGGCACTCCAAACCTTTCTAAATGCACCTGATGACATATTCCATTACCGGGTTTTGAGAAATATATCCCGTATTTTTTTGCAACAGGTTGAATATATAGATGATCGTCCGCATTTTCAGGGCCTGACTGTAGCATATTGTGATCTATATAAGCTACGGACAATTTTGTTTTTACTCTATCTATATTCATAG
>JALNXC010000039.1 GCA_023230535.1 Alkaliphilus sp.
AATTTACACGTATTGTTACATCACAATAGACGAATATTGCAATAGCCTATCGAAGGTTTTAAAAACGAGATTCTTCACATACGTTCGGAATGACACCTTTACTCTTCATTTGCGTTCAAATAGCGCCTTCGCTTTTGTCATTCCGAGACGGACAGTATCAAAAAAGCCCACGAGAAATCTCGCAAATTTAATAAATTTTTATTCATAGCGATGACAGTTATCACACAGTTCGTTATTCCAAAAAAAGACAACATCCCGATTATATTTCAGGATGCCGCCTCTTTTATATATTTAAAAAGTCTTTACAATATTTGATGTCGGTTTTCTTGTTCCTTTATCCGGCTAATACTTTTAACGCTTCCTCTTCATCTACTTTTTCCAATTTTACAGCCGCCACCTTATATTCACCGGTTGCTGTAATCGGATCAAAGGCTGAATTTGTAAGTTCGTTTGTAGGTGTTTCTCTGTAGTGGAATGTCATAAATATCATTCCCGGTTTAACCTTGTCTGTGATGGTAACTCTGGTTATAACAGATCCACGTCTCGAAGTAACTCTTATAAATTCCTCTTCGCATACTCCCAGTTTTTCAGCATCTATAGGATGTATTTCCGCAAGTTCATATGGCCTGATGGAATCCACAGTTTCCGAATATCTGGTTGTAATATTGTAGTGATATAACATTCTACCTGTTGAAAGCAGTATCGGATATTCTTCGTCCGGAAGTTCTGCAGGTTCTCTGTAATCAACAGGAACTATCTTACCTTTTCCTTTAGGGAATTTGCCTTCATGAAGGAATTTAGTTCCCGGATGATCTTCGCTCGGACATGGCCACTGCAGGCCGTCCTTTTCAATCCTTGCATAGCTGATACCCCTGTAACTAGGCGTTGTTTCTCTTATTTCTTCGAATATTTCTTCAGCACTGTTGAAGTCAAAACCTGTCGCTCCCAGTTTTTTAGCCACATCACAAAGTATTTGCCAATCTACTCTGGCATCACCGGGTACTTCTACGGCCTTTCTCACTCTTTGAACTCTTCTTTCCGTATTGGTGAAGGTACCGTTCTTTTCTATAAAGCATGATGACGGCAATATTACGTCGGCGAATTTTCCTGTTCCGGTTATAAATAAGTCTTGAACTATTAAGAGTTCGAGATTTTCTAATGATTTCTTAACATGATTTGCATCCGGATCTGTGAGTACGGGATCTTCTCCCATGACATACATTGCCTTAACTTTTCCTTCATAAGCAGCATCGAGCATTTCCGGAATTTTCAGCCCCGGTTTTGTATTCAGTTTTGTACCCCATTTCTCTTCAAAGAATTCTACAACTTTTTCATCCGCAACACCTTGGTATCCTGAATATACATTTGGAAGTGCTCCCATATCGCAAGCACCTTGGACGTTGTTTTGTCCACGTATCGGGTTTATACCCGAATTTTCTTTGCCCAAATGCCCTGTTATCATCGCAAGATTCGCAAGGTCCATAACATTGTCCGTACCTGAAGTATGCTCTGTTATTCCAAGTGTATAGAATATGCCCGCTTTATCGGTCTTTGCATACAATTCCGCTGCTTTATATAATAAATCTTCCGAAATTCCTGTAATTCCTTCTACATATTCGGGTGTGTATTTTTCAATCACTTCTACTAATTCATCGAAGCCTTCACAGCGTGTTTCGATAAATTCTTTATCATGCCAACCTTCTTTTACTATGATTCGCATTAAACCGTTTATCAAGGCTACGTCCGAACCCGGATTTAATCGAAGCCATAGATGAGCATGTTCTGCGAGCTCCGTACGGCGTGGGTCTATCACTATAAGCTTTTTATCGCCAAAAACCGCCGCTCTTTTCATCTTGTTTCCAATTATAGGATGTGCTTCCGTAGCATTAGAACCTATAATGAACAACACATCGTTACCTTCTACTTCGCCTATTGAATTTGTCATAGCTCCGCTTCCTAATGTAGCTGCAAGACCTGCAACTGTAGGAGCGTGTCATGTCCTGGCGCAGTGATCCACGTTATTCGTACCTATTGCAGCCTTCATCATTTTTTGGAACAGATAGTTTTCCTCATTGGTACAACGTGCGGAACTCAGCCCTGCTATCGCATCCGGGCCGTCTTCTGCTTTTATTTTATTCAGTTTTTCAGCTATGAAATCCAAAGCCTCATCCCAGCTCGCCTCTACAAATTCCCCATCTTTTTTAATCAGAGGAGTCGTTATTCTATCCGGGCTGTATGCAAAGTCCGTATGGAATCTTCCTTTTACGCAGAGTGAACTGCCGTTTACTATGGAATCAGGCTTAGGAGTTACCCCAACTACCCTTCCGTCTTTCACATTCAAGTCATAAGTACATCCCACTCCGCAGAGTGAACATGTGGTGGTAACCTTCTCTACTTCCCAAGGCCTTGTGCCCTCGAACTGCCTATTTGTAAGTGCTCCGGTAGGACAAACGCTTACACATTGTCCGCATAATCTACAGATTTCATAACTTATCGGCTCATTAAACGGTGTCCCTACAGTAGCCCCAAAGCCCCTGTCCACAAAATCTATAGCATGTGTCACTTGAATTTCATCGCATACCCTGACACATTTACCGCAGAGTATACATTTATTCGGATCCCTCGCTATAACGGGGTTTGCATCGTCTACCGCATACTCTATTACTTCCCCGATGTACGATGGTTCTCTAACCCCATATCTATAAGCAACGTCCTGAAGATCACAATTTCCCGCTTTTTCGCAAGTTAAACAATCAATAGGATGGTTTGATAATAACAAATCTATAACATTTTTACGTGCCTTAACCACCTTTTCGGATTCTGTTTGTATTACCATTCCTTCGGTCGCTTCCGTAGTACAGGATGCGACTAAATTCCTGGCACCCTCTACTTCTACTACACATAGCCTACATCCGCCGTATATTGAAAGTGTTTCATCATAGCATAAGGTAGGGATATATATATTGTTTTCTCTTGCACATTCCAATATAGTTTTCCCTTTTTCCGCCTTAATTTCTTTGCCATTCATTGTAATAGTAACCATACCGTCACCTCCGCATTTAATTATACAAAATTAAATATTATTCTATTATTTAAAAATACAATCATGAATTATTCGACTGCTACAGCGCCAAATCTACAAACCTCGTAACACTTGCCGCACTTGATACATAGGTCCTGATTGATCTTGTGTGTCTCTTTAAGCGTACCTGTGATAGCACTCGCAGGACAATTTCTGGCACATATGGTACAACCGGTACATTTTTCAGGATCTATTGTATATGTCAATAGCTCCTTACATTGTTTGGCCGGGCATTTTTTATCATTTATATGTGCTTCATATTCGTCCCTAAAATATTTTATTGTTGTGAGCACAGGATTTGGAGCGGTTTGGCCTAAACCGCAAAGAGAGGTGGTCTTTATAAATTCACCTAAGTCTATCAGTTTTTCTATATCTCCGGGCTCACCCTTGCCTTCGGTTATTCTCTCAAGCATTTCTAACATTCTCTTGGTACCTTCACGGCATGGTGTACATTTTCCGCAGGACTCCTTACATGTGAAATCCAAGAAGAATTTCGCCATATCCACCATACATGTCGTTTCATCCATAACAACCATACCACCGGAACCCATGATAGCGCCTGTTTCCTGAATGGATTTATAATCAATCGGTGTATCTAAAAACTCAGCAGGTATACAGCCTCCCGACGGTCCACCCATTTGTACCGCCTTAAACTTTTTGTCATTGGCAATTCCTCCGCCTATGCCGAATATTATTTCCCTTATGGTCATTCCCATAGGAACTTCAACCAGTCCGCCTTTTTTGATCTTGCCCGCAAGTGCAAACAGTTTTGTTCCCTTACTGTCTTCTGTTCCTACGGCTGCAAAAGCTTCTCCTCCGTTAGCCAGTATAAAGGGTATATTGGCAAAAGTCTCAACATTATTGATATTGGTAGGTTTGCCCCAATAGCCTTTTTGTGCCGGGAATGGAGGTTTTGGTCTAGGCATTCCTCGGTTACCTTCCAATGATTCTAAAAGTGCTGTCTCTTCTCCGCATACAAAAGCTCCCGCTCCTGCTTTAATTCTTAAGTCAAAATTAAATTTACCTTCTCCAAATAAGTCTGCACCCAAATATCCCTTTTCTCTTGCTTGTGCCATAGCGATATTCAATCTCTTAATTGCCAAAGGATACTCGGCTCTTACATATATGATTCCCTCGGAAGCCCCTATCGCATATCCGGCTACTATCATACCTTCGATTAGAGCATGGGGGTCTCCCTCGATTATACTTCTATCCATAAAAGCACCGGGGTCGCCTTCGTCCGCGTTACAGACCAAATATTTCACATCTCCGGGTGATTGCCGTGCTGCATTAAATTTAAACCAGGTAGGAAAACCTGCCCCGCCTCTACCTCTTAACCCGGAAACTTTTACCTCTTCTATCACTTCTTCGGGTGTCATCTCTTTAATGCATCTTTCAATAGCCTTATATCCTCCGGCCTCTATATATTCATCTATGTTTTCAGGGTTAATAATTCCGCAGTTTCTCAATGAAATCCTTTTTTGTTTAGCCATAGCTTCTACGTCTTCATCACCTATAATACATTCATTCTCTTTGGCTTTACCGGCAACTATGTCTTTAACTATTTCTTTTGCTTTTTCTCCATCTACTGTTACAAAGGTTGTTTTCTCGCCGGCATCATCTATAAAATCTACTATCGGCTCTAAATAACATGAACCGATACATCCGGTAGTTCCCAATTCTATGTCTGCACTGCTGTTTTTAATTTCTTCTTCCAAAGCCTTGTATACCTTAACAGCCCCGGCAGCTACACCGCAGCTTCCTTGCCCCACAATGAGTTTCATGTACTACTCCCCCTTTACTTTATATTATTCCTCGCTTGCCTTTACCTCTTTGAGAATCTCCCTTGCCTTTTTCGGAGTTAATTTACCGAATACTTCGCCGTCTATCATCATTACCGGTGACAAGCTGCAGCAGCCTAAACAAGCTACATTTGTTAAAGTAAATAGACCGTCCTCCGTGGTCTCTCCCTCACTTATTCCTAATTCCTCACAGATGGCTTCTTCTATAGCTTTTGCGCCGTTAACATGGCAAGCGGTTCCCTGACAGAGTAATATTACATGTTTACCTACAGGGTCTAATCTGAATTGAGTATAAAAAGTAGCAACACCATAAATTTTAGCACGTTGAATCCCGGTTTTTTCCGATACATAATTCAATGCCTCTTCCGGTAAATATTCATAGAGTCCCTGAACATCTTGCAAAATACTGATAAGGCTGCCTTTTATGCCCTCGTATTTACTCAGTATTTCATCTAGTTTGTCCACATCCTTTACTGCAACATTGCCCTTTCCATTACATCCACAACAAGCCATTCACTCCCCACTCCTTTCAAAATAAATATAGTTTATTACATAAGAGGATTGCATCCTCTTGCAATCTGTACTCAGATATGCATGTACAATATTTATACTATGTTTACTCCCGGTGTGTTTAAAATATTAATCATAGCGTGTGCTACGATTATACACCTATGGTCATGAAGTCTAAATATTCGACCATATTAGATAAAAAACAACATCAAATATTAAATCCCCCCTATTCAACATTATTCATAAAGCCTTATTAATGTCCGATTTAAAAGGTTAAATACTTCACAATAATTAAAAACATCACAATTATATAATACCATGTTAACAGGCTATTGTAAATGTATTTTATGACCTAACCCGATTAGAAACCGAGGGGCCGAGGGCCGGGGTACCGGAAATCTATCGAGAGAATATAAAATTTTCAAAAAGACCCCGAAGCACCGGTTTGCCGGTTTCCAACCTCCAACGTGTGAAATTGCGCAATATACCAACCTTAAGCGACATATATGTTTTAAAATAAACATAAAACCGCATCAGATACGATAAGCCGAATATGACAAATATTAAACTAATTTGCCCTGTCTTACAAATTTTTACCGTTTTTAAAAAATTGCACTACATTTTTCGCCACCTTTTCATTTATTTCTTTCACTTCTAACAATTCTTCCGTCGTTGCATTTTTTATTCTATCAATAGTTTTAAAATGCACCATAAGCGCTCTTTTTCTTACCTCTCCTATTCCCGGTATTTCTTCCAATATAGACTGTAATATGCTCTTTTTTCTCAGACTTCTATGATAATTGACAGCAAAACGATGGGCTTCATCTTGAATTTTGGCTATTAATCTAAAGAGGCCGGATACTTTTTTAACATATATTTTATTTCCTTCATATACCAATCCTTTAGTGCGATGTTTTTCATCCTTAACTATCCCGCACACCGGAATATCCAACTTCAGAGAATTTAGGGCTTTTTTGGCACTGTTGACCTGCCCCAGTCCGCCATCCACCATTATTAAATCCGGGAAAACAGCGAATCTACTTTCTAATACTTCCACGGATTGTTCGATAATGTTCCGGGTTTCCTCCATTCCCCTTCTAAAACGCCTACCGATTATTTCCTCTATGCAGGCATAATCATCGGGCCCTTTTACCGTCCTGATCTTAAACCTTCTGTAATCGTTCCTTTTAGGCCTTCCGTCCTCAAACACTACCATTGAAGCGACGGAATCCACCCCCTGTATATTTGAAATATCAAAGCATTCTATCCGTTCAGGTGTTTGTTCCAAATTTAACAATCCGGCAAGTTCTTTCAGGGTATCCTCCGTCCTCTCCTCTACCTGCTCTTTCATCTCTATGCTTTGCTTCATAGTGATAACCGCATTTTTCTTTACCATCTCCAACAGCTGTTTTTTAGTTCCTCTCTGCGGAACCTTGATGGTAACCTTATTTCCCCTCTTATCACTCAGCCATTTTTCTAATACTTTTAAATCTTCTACCTGTCCTTCTATTAATATTTCTTTAGGTATAAAATTAGAACTGCTATAAAATTGTTTTAGAAATGATGAAATGATTTCCTGTTCTGTATCATCCTCAGTATTTTTTAGTATAAAATGTTCACGTCTGACAAGTTTACCCTTACGAACAAAAAACACCTGTACCCAGCTGTCCCTGTCCCCCTGTGCCATAGCGATAATATCTCGGTCCTGCCCGTTTATAGAAACTATTTTTTGTTTTTCCGCTATGCTGTTGAGAGCCGCCATCTGATCCCTGTATTTAGCCGCCTTTTCAAAATCCATCATATCCGCAGCCTTCTTCATTTTTCCTTCTATTTTATGGATGAGTTCCTCTTCCTTGCCGTCCAAAAACATGACTATCTCATGTATCATATTCATATATTCCGCTCTGCTGATTTCTCCGGTGCATGGGCCCGTGCATTTTTCTATATGATAATTTAAACAAGGCCTCTCGCTGTTTTTAATCATTCTCTCTATATTGTTATTACATTTTCTTATGGGGTATATGTTGTTGATAATCTCTATGGTTTCATTCAAAGCCCCCTCATTTGTGTAAGGGCCAAAATACCCGGCCCCATCCCCGATGACCCTTCTGGTCTTAATCAGTCTGGGATATTCTTCATCCAAGGTGATCTTTATATAGGGATATGTTTTGTCATCCCTCAATAAGACATTATATTTCGGCCTATTTTCCTTTATCAAATTACATTCTAATATCAGGGCTTCCAGTTCCGTATCCGTGATTATATATTCAAATGTATCTATATGGGATATCATGGCCCTGACCCGTGGGGATTGGTTTTTAGAAGACTGAAAATATTGCCTCACCCTGTTTTTGAGGGACACGGCCTTACCGACATATATGATCCCGTGATTTTTATCCATCATCATATACACTCCCGGCTTATCCGGCAATGTTTCTAATTTTCGTTTTATATCTATGCCAATCATTTTTACCTCCTATAACATGATCTGACAAAATTATAACCAGAGGTAAACAGAACCGTCCACCCCCATAAGTATGCATAAATACATATATCTTACATGCAATATCATAGATTCTTCACTTCGTTCGAAATGACATGACCGTCATCCTGAGACGGACAGTATCAGCTTGACCTACGAAGGATCTCGATAAATTTGCCATCGATAAAGAAACGGTTATAATAAACACTATGCCAATAACGGCTTTAAAAATTTGCCCGTATAAGATTGTTCTACAGTTATAATCTGATCCGGTGTACCTGTGGCGATAACTTCCCCGCCTTCGTCCCCACCCTCCGGGCCGAGATCAATAATATAGTCCGCCGT
>JALNXC010000040.1 GCA_023230535.1 Alkaliphilus sp.
AATGAAAAATCCGTTAAAAAATTGCGCATGTCCGAGCGTAGCGAGTTTGCGAATTTTAGGATTTTTTATTGAGACGAACTGTAGGAATTATTCATATTCGAAACTAAATGAACGTGTATTGTTATATTAAATTTTATTAGACAACCTGACTTGTATTAAAGACGCATTATTAGACAAATATCACAAACACACCTATGCCATAATTAAAAAAGCGCCGGGAATCGCCCCGGCGCATTTATTAATTTCCGCCCTTTATATCTACAATAAATTTAAGCCTCGTTTTTAGCCTTTATTGCATCCAATGCATCTGCCGCTTTATACGAACTTCTGACAAACGGACCGGAGGCTGTAAATTTAAAACCTAATTCTTCCGCTTTTATTCTATATCTTTCAAATGTTTCCGGCGAAACATATTCCATTACCGGATAATGTTTTTCGCTCGGCCTTAAATATTGCCCCAAAGTTAAAAAATCGCAACCTACATCCCTTAAATCCTTCATCACTTCTATTACTTCCTCTTCCTTCTCACCAAGTCCCACCATCATGCCGGATTTAGTCAATATCGTATCGTCCATTTCTTTTACCTGTCTTAAAACGTCCAGCGATCTTTCATATATGGCCATAGGCCTGATTTCCTTATACAGTCTCGGCACTGTCTCTACATTATGATTGATAATTTCAGGTTTAGAATCTACTACGGTTTTGAGCGCTTCTTTCTGTCCTTGTAAATCGGATATGAGCAATTCTATTGTAATATTACTATCCTTAACTCTGATAGCATTTACAACTTTTGCAAAATGCCCTGCTCCCCCATCCGAAAGATCATCTCTGGTAACCGTGGTAACTACAACATGTTTTAAGCCCATTTCTACCGCTGCACTCGCTAAATTTTCAGGTTCTTTGGGATCTACCTCCTCTAATGTTCCATGTGAAACATTACAGAACCTACAGTTTCTTGAGCACTCTTTTCCTAATATCATGAAAGTCGCCGTTTTTCTGCTGTAACACTCCATCCTATTTGGACAATTTGCTTCCTCACAGACTGTGTTCAGTGAGTATTTTTTTAACATATTTTCTACATAATCCAAACTGCGGCCTTTTGACATATCTATCCTGAGCCATTCAGGTTTTCTTTTTATGGCCATTCTCCCACCACCTGTTATTTGTTTTTATAATCTGATCCAAAATTCCTCACTTGCTCAAAATCTACATGTAATCAATTAAATTACGGCAAAGAGTATATCAGAAAAGTGCAAATTTCAAGAGAGATTTGACACCTCGCATCCATCATAATCCAGATTTTTACAAAAATAATCTATGATCAATTTATTTGCATTATCAATATCCATGGTACTGCCTGTAATCTTTTCCACAGATGTAATTCCCTTGCCTACTATTCCACAAGGTACTATCAATTTAAAATGATCCAAATTCGTATTTACATTAAATGCGAATCCATGCATAGTGGTTCCCTTTTTAACTGCCATACCAATTGCAAGTATCTTTTCATTGCCTACCCAGACACCGGTATATCCGCTAATTTTACCGGCTTCAATATTAAATTCATTTTTTAATAAATCTATAAAAGTATTTTCTACCCCTGCAATAAACTTTTTAATGCCTATTTTTTTATCTCTCAAATTAACAATAGGGTACCCTATTGCTTGTCCATATCCGTGATATGTTACATCACCGCCTCTATTCGTTTCACAGAGGGATATACCCTGATTTTTCAAGGCTTCCTTTGAAACTACAACATTTGACTGCACGGCATATCTTCCTAATGTAATAATCGGAGGATGCTCAACCATTATTAAAGTATCTTCTATATCTCCTTTTTGCCTTTTTTCTAAGATGTCATGTTGAACAGCCAAAGCTTTTTCATATTGGCATCTACCTAAAAATAGTACCTTTAGGCTCATATCATCCTCTCCCGTCCCACTTAGAAAAATAACCCCCTGCTTTATACAACAGGAGGTATGTTTAGTTTATTCAATTTATATGATTTATAAATTATCTTTTATTATTTGGTATCTATAAATTAATGTTGCATCGTCACCTTTTACTTTTACTCCACCCTTTAAGAATTTTACTGTCTCACCGGATGATACATCAAATTCGGAGTCGGTTACACCATCAAGAAATGCTGATAATGCATCTGCTTGACTTGGATCAAATTTTTCCTTGACGCCCCATGCGACTGCTAATACAGCTTTGAGGTCTCACGTTTCACAAGCAGTATCAATTCTTTCTTTTATAGATGCTGCTATACTATTTTTTAGAGCTTCTTCAAAATTTCCATCTTGTCCAAACATAGTTTTTCCTCCTTAATGTTTTACACAGATTTATGATTTAACCTCAATATTTTTAAAACAAACTTTATATATTAATCTATATGTAAATATAAGCATTTCAAAAATATTTAATATCACACTTTAATTTTCTAATGTTTGATAAGTTTTCCAAGCATAAGAAATAAAATCAGGATTCAGGTAGAGGCAAAGCCCTACCTGAACCGGATCTTTTATTACATTTTATTTGTTATTTTTACAATGTGTCTTGCCACTTCAATATCAGATCTTTAGCTGCTTTTTTCTCATCGATTCTTCTTACTATAGTGTCATGAGGAGCTTCTTTTAATATGTTGGAATCTCTTGCCGCTTCATCTGCTATTGTATTCAAAGCATTTATGAAGGAGTCTAAAGTCTCTTTACTTTCAGTCTCTGTCGGCTCTATCATTAATGCTTCATGTACTATAAGCGGGAAGTAGATTGTAGGTGGATGGAATCCGTAATCTAACAGACGTTTTGCAATGTCTAAAGTAGCTACATCATCCGCAATACCTTTTTTAAGTGCATCAAACACACACTCATGCATACATATTCTATCATATGGAAGCTCATATTTTCCTTTTATACCCGCTGCTATATAGTTTGCGTTAAGCACTGCCCTCTGGCTTGCTTCTCTAAGTTTTGGCCCTAATGTATATATATAGGAGTATCCTTTTACAAGTACGTCAAAGTTTCCATAGAAATTTATCACTCTGCCGATAGAATCCGGTCTGTCATAATCCAGATAATACTTGTCTCCATCTTTCTCAATCAATGGAGAAGGAAGGAAAGGTACCAAATGTTCTACAACTCCTACCGCACCGCTACCGGGACCTCCGCCACCATGAGGTGTGGACATTGTCTTGTGTAGGTTATAGTGGCAAACGTCAAAGCCCATATCCCCCGGTCTTACAACGCCCATAATAGCATTTATATTAGCACCGTCATAGTACAACAATCCGCCGGCATCATGAACTAATTCTGCAATTTCCTTAATTCCTCTGTCAAAAAGTCCAAGAGTACTAGGATTTGTTAACATCAATCCTGCAATATCATCACCTAATACAGATTTTAAGGCATCAAGATCAACAGAGCCGTCTTCAGCCGATTTTATCTCTACGATATCAAATCCGGCAACAGCTGCTGTAGCAGGGTTCGTTCCGTGAGCAGCATCGGGAACTATGATTTTAGTTCTCTTGAAATCTTTTCTCTTTCTGTGATAAGCTTTTATTACCATTATTCCTGTAAGCTCGCCATGAGCACCCGCCGCAGGTTGAAGAGTCATTCTTGACATACCTGCTATCTCTGCCAACGATTTATCAAGATTATACATAAGCTCTAATGCGCCTTGTACAGTTTCTTCCGGCTGATA
Organism: Alkaliphilus sp.; assembly: GCA_023230535.1. Lineage (GTDB taxonomy): Bacteria > Bacillota > Clostridia > Peptostreptococcales > Natronincolaceae > JAAZJW01. The sequence goes on from JALNXC010000040.1 coordinate 3,703, forward strand.
CGGGTGAATATTAGCGAACCCGGGAAGTGCGGCCATATCTTCATTTATCTTAGGATTGTACTTCATAGTACAGGAACCTAACGGATAAAATCCTGTATCTACTCCAAAGTTTTTGGTGGATAGATTGGTATAGTGTCTAATTACATCTATTTCACTTACTTCCGGTAGCCCTAACTCCTTATCGCTTAAAAATTCACCCGGAATTAAGCTGTCAAGAGCTGCCTTTTCCACATCACATTCAGGCAAATCATATGCTTTTCTTCCCTCTTTAGAAATTTCGATTATTAGTTTATCGTAATTAGTAATCACTATATCACCTCCATTACACTAGCTAGTTTGTCGATCTCTTCTTTGGTCCTCTTTTCCGTTACAGCAATTAATAAACCATTTTCTAATCCTTCATATTTTCTGCTTAATTCAAATCCGCCAAGAATATCATTCTTGAACAGTTCCTCATTAACCTTAGAAGCATTTATATCGCTTGTTACTGCGAATTCCTTAAAGAATGGTTTATCAAACAATAGTTTGAATTTTCCACTCTTTGTGACTTGTTCCGCTGCATAATGTGCCTTTTGTATACATTGCTCAGCTGCTTCTTTTATTCCTTTTTTACCCATTGTAGTTAAATACATACCGGTTGTGAGCGATACCAAACCTTGGTTTGAACAGATATTTGAAGTCGCTTTAAACCTTCTGATATGCTGCTCCCTCGCTTGTAGCGTAAGAACAAATGCTCTCTTATCATCTAAGTCTAAGGATTGACCTACTATTCTACCGGGCATTTTTCTCATAAGCTTTTTAGTGGCTGCAAAGAAACCCAGATAAGGACCACCATATTTTAAGGGAGTTCCTAAAGGTTGAGCATCACCGATTGCTATGTCAGCACCAAGTTCTCTCGGGTTTTTTAGTATTCCCACAGAAATAGGATCTATATAGTTAATCAGTAAAGAACCATTTGCATGTGTTAACTTTTCAACCTCCGTCATATCTTCTATAATACCGAAGAAGTTAGGATTTTGAATAAGGACACCTGCAGTATCGTCCCCGAGTGCTGCCTTAAGTTTATCTATATCGGTTACTCCATCAGCCATATCAATCTCTACTAATTCTATATCTCTAATTCCAAGGTATGTAGCCATAACTTCTCTAACTGCCGGATGAACAGTTTTGGAAACGATTACAGAGTTACGTCTTGTATCGTCGGTTACCATAAAAGCAGCTTCAGCAGCCGCTGTTCCACCATCGTACATAGATGCATTAGTTACATCCATACCCGTCAATTCACATATCATAGATTGGAATTCGAATATTGACTGCAATGTGCCCTGACTTATTTCCGGTTGATACGGTGTATATGCGGTAAAGAATTCACCTCTTCCGGCTAAATGCTTTATCAGCGCGGGAACATAGTGATCATATGCTCCTGCCCCTAAGAAGCAAACCTTTTCATCCGTAGTTATATTTTTCTTGCCAAGTGATCCTACCCAACGGGCAACTTCCAACTCAGAATGTGGCCCCACTAAATCGAGTTTATCATCCGGGCCTAACAAGAATTCTTTAGGCACGTCCTGATACAAGTCCTCTATGGTGTCCACTCCTATTGCCGCCAACATCTGCTTTTCATCTTCCGTTGTAGTAGGTAAATACTTGTGATGAACACTAGACATACTAACCCTCCTTATCATGTGAATTTTCTGTTACCGGGTTTTATTCGTTTTCGCAGAATTCTTTGTATGCTGCTGCATCCATAAGATCGCTTGTATCGGCATCTCCTGATAATTCTATTTTAGCAATCCAGTTAGCAAAAGCATCTTCGTTGATAAGTTCTGGTGCATCATCTAGAGCTTCATTAACCTCTACTACTTTACCTGCAACCGGCAGATACACGTCTGAGGCTGCTTTTGTAGATTCTACAACTGCAAATGCTTCACCCTTGTCAAACTCATCGCCGACATCCGGCAGTTCAACATAAACGATGTCTCCTAATGAATCTTGTGCATGATCTGAAATCCCTACAAAAGCTTCTTTTCCATCAATTTTTACCCACTCATGATCCTTTGAATAAAAGTTTCCTTCTACTATTTTCATAATTGATTCCTCCTTAATTTTATAGATTTTTTATTTGAAAAAATTGAAATCAAAATTTGTTTTTAGGATTTTTTATCCTAAAAATTTAGCACTGACTACTTCGGCATCTACCGCTTTCTTTCTAACTTGTATTTGTAATGGTGTGCCTATTTTCGCATACTCTATGGGTACCATAGCCTTGCCGATGTTTTTGCCAAGAGTTGGGGAAGTGTATCCTGTGGTTACAAAACCGACTACTTTTCCGTCAGCCAGAACATCATAGCCATGTCTAGGTATTCCTTTACCCTTCATTTCAAACGCTACAATTTTTCTTGATAGAGCGCCTTCTTTTTGTTTTTTCAGAACTTCTTTTCCTATAAAATCAGCCTCTTTATCAAGCTTTACAAAGTAACCTAAGCTTGCTTCCAACGGGCTGATGTCATCAAGCATTTCATTGCCATAAAGCGGAAGGTTTGCTTCAAATCTCAAAGTATCCCTTGCACCTAATCCTGCAGGTACCAATCCCTTATCTTTTCCAACTTCATATAGCTTATCCCATAATGCCACTACATCATCATTTCCAAGATATATTTCAAATCCGTCTTCACCTGTATAACCGTTTCTTGAAACTAAAGCTTTTGCTCCATTTACTGTAACACCGTCTTGGAATCGGAATGGCTTCATTGCTGAGAGATCTATGTCTGTAAGTTGTTGCAATATTTCCTCTGATTTTGGACCTTGTAATGCTATTGCGGAATATTGATCGGAAAGATTCTCTAATTTTACATCAAAATCGCCTTTATTTTCGTTCACCCATGCAAAATCCTTGTCCACATTAGATGCATTAACTATCAGTAAATAGCGATCCTTATTGTACTTGTAAATCAAGAAGTCGTCCACTATTCCACCATCAGGTCTACAAAAATGTGTATATTGTATCTGATGGTCTCCAGCAGCTGCTACATCATTCGAAACCATGTACTGCATGAATGCTTCCGCATCCTTACCTTCTACTGTGATCTGGCCCATGTGGGATACGTCGAACATTCCGGCAGCATTTCTTACTGCATTATGTTCGGGTACCAATCCTTCATACTCTACCGGCATTTCCCATCCTGCAAAATCCACTACATTGCCGCCATATCTTTCGTATACTTCAAACAGTGCTGATCTTAGCAGTTTACCCATAAATATCTCCTCCTCTTTTTATATTAGTTTCACTCTTTTAAAAAATTAATGCTTATTTTTAATAGTATGGGAAAAAACACCTCCATACAAAATTATTACCTATACCTGATTCTGTCATAATTTCCGAGGCTTCGAGCCGATATATGTATTTTAAAACTACTTTATATATTTACGATATATTACGATATATATTGTAAACCCCTCATCATTTCTTGCGCCGATTCATAACTGAAGTCACAAATATACATAATGGACCATCAATTAATATATGTATACTAATAATACATCTTTGGAAAGAAATTTTCAACCCTTAATATATTTATTTTGTATAAATCTTCCGAATATCTATAACTCCGAAAGTATCAGGCATAATTATACCTCAAAGACACTTCCTGCTATATAATTAAAGTATCATATTAGACTCTAAAAATCAAGGGCAAACTATAAATATGCTTTTTGCTTTGCTACTTTTTTTTATAAAATTTTGCAAAAATATTCAACTTAATTTTCATTTTAAATAATTTTTAATCGGAAAATCAGGTTTAGTTCCTTTATATTTAAAAACTTACACTAAATGCCTAAAAAAGACCGGAACTACCCCTTGATGTTATTTATATTTTTAATAATCATTGTTTTGATACTTTGTTGATAAAATATTTGATTTATGCACTTATAACGAGGTTTCTTATTTAATTTTCATATGTTTTTTACTATAATTGACTGCCTTAATTAAAGGGTTGATCTTCCCCCGATACTGATTTTTACTCAGGTCCGACCTTATTTTATGCTATATGCCGGCATAATTATAATAAACCCTCCCTAAGCTTCCCCTTTATTTGCTATTATATACTACCCTGATTGTCAAATTTCATCTAATTCTTTTAGCTCATATTCTAATTCTTCAGATAATCCTAATTCATCCCCTGTTTCAATTTCTTTAATTTTAGTAACATCGTGCAATGAATATGTCCGTATTCCGTCATTATTGTCATTAAAACCATCCGGGCCATCCGAATCATTAATTTTAACCCTTATAAGCTCCAACAGTACATTGATTCCAATTACAACACCTTCGCCAT
>JALNXC010000041.1 GCA_023230535.1 Alkaliphilus sp.
AAAGAGAAACCCTTTTATTAATATTAAAAACTATGATGATTGGTTTAAAAAAACGATTATCAGGATTATTATTTCAGCCTTCTTGTTGATGGCAGTAATGATAGTTAAAATATCAAATTTTCAACAGCCCAAAAAAATATTAAATTTTGTAGAGACAAAATTAGAATCTAATTTTAATATAAAGACATATTTAATGGGTATTAAAAAGCTGCCCGGTCATATTCATACATTTGGAGATAAAGTTATGACAGCCATGAAAATAGAGAATAAATCGGATAAAAGGCTTATACCTCCCATCGCCGGAGAGATAACTACCTATTTTGATGAAAAAATTGATGAAACATCAAATATATCAAAAGGATTAATTTTCAGCAGTGATGCGGGCCAAAATATTTATTCTGTGGATGATGGGGTTATTATTGATACAGGTTCAAATAAATTGGTTGGGGATTATATAATAATAAAACACAGGGGGGAATTATTGTCCGTATATAAATATGTAGGTACCAACCACTTGAATGTAAATCAAAGAGTGAAGCAGGGGCAGACAATAGGCGTTTCTTCCGGGAAGTTGTTGCTGGAAATTTGGTATTGCAATGAACCTGTTGACCCTATCGAATACATGAATATGGGTGCTCAATAGTTATAGTATATGGAGTTAATAAGATGAGGCTATTTAAAATATTTAATATTCAAATAAAGGTCAGTTATTTGTTTTTCCTCATACTGGTTTTCAGTATGTTTTTTAATTGTTTTGATCAGTTATCAGTATTTGTTGTTGTTATTTTGATACATGAATTGGCCCACTGTTACGTAAGCGCTTATTATAATATAGGTATTTCTGAAATAAAATTCTTCATTTTTGGTGGGATAGCTAAATTTCGGGAGCATATCGAAGAAAATTCCAAACAGGAAATAATTATTGCATCAGCGGGGCCGATAATAAATTTTGTGCTCATTTTTATTACACTCCTAATCATAGATAAATTTCACATTGAAAAAGGTTACATAATACAGCTATTTCTAACAGCCAATATGGTTGTCGGTTTGTTTAATCTTATACCGGTTTTGCCGTTGGATGGCGGAAGAATTGCAAGGGGGATTGTGGGAAACTATTTAGGGATTAAAAGGGCCACATATATGATTGTAGGATTGGGATATTGTATATGCATACTATTATTTGTCATTGGAATATATGTATCGTTAGTTTATAATATAGAATATATTTTTATAAGTTTTCTATCTGTCTATATATTTTTTTCTAATAAAAAAGAGAAGGAAAAGATAGGTCTCATATCTATAAAAAATTTGGTTTTAAACAAAAAATCTTTATTTAATGAAGGTATTATGGATGTTAAACATATAATAGCCATGGAATCTGTCGATATTAAAAGTATATTTGATGAATTTACATTGGAGCAATATTGTATAATAACTATAACAGATGCAGCGGGAAAGGTGATAGGAAGTTTGTCGGAAAGTGAAATTATAGATGCTATTATTGAATACGATGATAATATTACTTTAAGGGAATTGATTGCAGGTGAATAATTTATAAAGCAGGTAAATATTTTTCATTTTTTATGCTATGATAATAATTAGCAGGTTGTTATTTCAAACCTGCTTGATTTAGGGTTAAAAATGGGTTTTTAAGGGGAGAAAATTAATGGAAAGGCTGCAAATTGACAATTTACTATATAGAGTTGAAAAACCGGCCAGGTATTTAGGCAATGAGTTGAACAGTGTACATAAGATAGCAGGCGAAAATATGGTCCGCTTCGCCTTTTGTTTTCCTGATATTTATGAAATAGGAATGAGTCATTTAGGGATGCAAATTCTATATCATTTATTAAATAGACAAGAAAATATTTTTTGTGAAAGAGTATTTGCGCCGGCTGCAGATATGGAAGAACAGATGAGGGATAATAATATCCCTTTATTTGCCTTGGAAAGTAGACAACCCATTAGAAATTTTGATTTTGTCGGGTTTACCTTACAATATGAATTAAGCTATACTAATATATTGAATATGCTGGACTTGGCAGGAATCCCCATATATAGTGCGGACCGAAATGAAGAGGGCCCTATTATAATAGTTGGGGGGCCCTGTGTTTATAATTGTGAACCTATAGCAGATTTTATCGATATAGCCGTGCTGGGGGAAGCAGAAGAAGTTATTTTGGAAATTATAGATCTATACGGAAAAATGAGGGGAAAGAATTATAACAAGTCTGAATTTTTGAAGCAAGCCGCTTTAATAGGAGGGGTATATATACCCTCGTTTTACGATATAAGTTATAATGATGATGGAACCGTTAATTCGATCAGCCCAAAGTCCGGAGATATACCTATGATAATACGCAAAAGAATCGTTGAGGACTTAGATAATGTCTTTTATCCGGAAGAGATGATAGTACCATATTTAAACATTGTACACGATAGAATTATGTTGGAGATATTCAGAGGATGTATTCGAGGGTGCCGTTTTTGTCAGGCAGGGTTTATATACAGGCCTGTCAGGGAAAAGTCTCATGACAGATTACGGGAATTGGCTAAAAAACTTATTTTAAACACAGGATATGATGAAATTTCTTTGGCATCTTTGAGTACCGGCGATTATTCAGAGTTAGGGGAGATAGTAAAGCATTTGATGGAGGAGTATAGCGATAAAAAAATAGGAATATCTTTACCATCATTAAGATTGGACAGTTTCTCACTGCAAATAATTAAAGAGATACAGAAGGTAAGAAAAACAGGATTAACTTTTGCGCCTGAAGCGGGCGGTCAGAGGCTCAGAGATGTTATTAATAAAGGGATTACGGAGGAAGATTTAATCAATGCTGTTGAAAATGTTTTTCATTCCGGCTGGAGTAATATAAAGTTATATTTTATGATTGGACTTCCTACGGAAACGGATGAGGATATATTAGAAATTAAAGATCTTGTTTTTAAAGTAGCCGATGAATATTATAAAGTTCCAAAGGAACAGAGAAGGAAAAGACTGAATATTACCGTAAGCGCTTCAACATTTGTACCAAAACCGTTTACTCCGTTTCAATGGGAACCTCAATCCACATTGGGAGCGATATATTCAAAACAAAAATTATTGGTATCAAATATTAGAAATAAAAACATCACATTTGACTATCATGATCCTAAAACAAGTTTATTGGAAGCCGTGTTTGCCAAAGGGGATAGAAAACTCTCCAAAGTGTTAGAGCTTGCCTTGAAGGAGGGATGTAAATTTGACGGTTGGATGGAATATTTTGATTTTGATAGATGGATGTCCGTGTTTAAAAAGGCAAATATTGATCCGGCTTTTTACGCCAATAGACGTCAGGAATATGATGAAGTACTGCCATGGGATCATATTGACGTAGGGGTCAGCAAACAATTTTTGATAAGAGAGAATGAAAATTCCAAACGAGCTAGGCTCACACCTAACTGTAGAGTGAACTGTGCGGGGTGCGGTATTAATCGGGTCTTTACAGGAGGGATATGTTGATGGTAACAATGCGTTCAAGATTTTATAAAAAGGGTGATATGGTATTTATTTCTCACTTGGATTTAATAAGGGTTTTTGAAAGGGCAATCAGAAGAGCGGGCATACCTGTCGCATATACGCAGGGGTTTAACCCTCATCCTATTATGGCATTTGCTACGGCACTAGGTATAGGAGTAGCCAGTGAGGGCGAATATATCGATATACAATTGAGTGATGATATGGATAGTGAGCTGTTCATGAGTAGTCTAAACAGTGTTCTACCGGATGGATTAAAAATAATTAGGAGTAAAAAAATTTCTAATAAAGCAAAGTCATTGATGTCTATAGTATGTAGCTCAATTTATTTAGTTAAGTTAAAAACAAAAAGATTGTTAAATGAAACAGATATAAAACAATATATAGAGGTTCTGATAGATAGGGAAGTGATAATAGAGCTAAAGCAGAAGAAACAGAAGCGCGGTCATAGGAATAAAAAACCTGAGTTCAGGGAAATTAATATTAGGCCTTTCATCAGGGATATAGAATTGTTTTCATTAGATGAGCATGAAATTTTATTGAAGATGCATTTAGCGGCCGGAAGTCGGGAAAACCTGAAGCCGGAGGTTGTCGTTGATAAATTATATGAATTAGCCGGTTTGCCTATAGAACAATATGAAACAAGAATTAAGAGGTTAGATTTATTCGCAGATATAGAGGATAAATTTATGACTTCTCTGGATGAGGATGTGTGGAATGTATGAATCAAATTATAGTAGATGCGGGTATAGGTGAAAATAGGTTGGCATTAATGGAAGACGGAGAGTTGGTAGAGTTATATATAGAGAGGCGAAATAACAGGCGGATGGTTGGGAATATTTATAAAGGTAGAGTAGCTAATGTTCTGCCGGGGATGCAGGCTGCCTTTATCGATATTGGGCTTGAAAAAAATTGTTTTTTATATGTTAAAGATGCTTTAGAGAAGGATTTATTCGATAAGGACGAATCGTGTTATAAGGATATATCTATAACGGATGTTGTAAAACAAGGTCAGGAAATAGTTGTACAGGTCATCAAAGAGTCCTTGGGAACCAAGGGTGCCAGGGTAACTACGAATATTACTTTGCCCGGGAGATATCTGGTTTTAATGCCCAATACGACTTATATAGGTGTATCCAGGAGAATTGTGTGTTCTGAGGAAAGGGAAAGGCTAAGGGAAGAGATAGAGCAGCTGAGGCCGCATAATATGGGTATTATTGTTAGAACTGTAGCAGAAGGAAAAAATAAGGATGACTTTAATGAGGATATAAAATTTTTATTAAAATTGTGGCGAAAAATTGAAAAAGAAAAAAAATTAGGAACTGTTCCAAGATTGATTCATAGAGATTTTGATTTAATAAGCAAGACGATAAGAGATACTTTCAGTAAAGATATTGATAATTTTATTATAAATAATGCGGAGGAATATCAAATTGCTTTGGAATTAGTAGAACTATTATCACCGTCATTAAAAACCAGAATTTCCTATTTTGACGAAACCATCGAAATATTTGATTATTACGGGATAAAATCACAAATTGATAAATGCCTGAACAGGAAGATATGGTTAAAAAGCGGAGGTTATATTATTATTGACAGCACTGAGGCTTTCACGGTTATTGATGTAAATACGGGAAAGTATGTCGGCAAGACGGATCTAAAAGATACGGTTTTTAAAACTAATATTGAGGCAACGGGGGAAATTGCAAAACAACTGAGGTTACGCGGTATAGGCGGTATTATTATAATAGATTTTATAGATATGATGAATGGGGGAGATAATCAAAAGGTAATTGATGCCCTAGAAAAGGCCCTCAGTAAAGATAAGACCAGAAGTAAGGTGTTGGGAATGACACAATTAGGTTTGGTTGAGATGACAAGAAAGAAAGTAAGACAGGGTTTGGATAGATTATTGCAAAAAAGGTGCCAATATTGTAACGGTACGGGAAGATTAGCCAACGAATATGCTCTATTATATAAATTTGAAAAGGAAATGATACGAATCGGCATACATACCAACGCAGAGGCTGTTATTTTTGAAGTGAATCCCACAGTTTTACAAGTTTTTCAGGAGGAGGAATCCATATTGGAAGAGATAAATGCTGAAACTAATTTAAAGTCATTTATAATTCCTAATAGTTTTTTACATCATAATGAAATACAAGTGAAGGCCATGGGGGATATGGAAAGCATCAAAAAATTGATGGACGAAAATGATGCAATAGTGTAAAATAATTACGGGAAGTTGGAATTTTTGTGGAATTTAAATTATTGACATCAATGTTGTAATATGATAACATATATCGGTAGGTAACGCACGGATCGGGTTTAAAACGATAGGTACCTAGTTATCCGGCGAATTTGGATTCGGGAGGTAACATTTAATGTACGCAATCATTGAAACAGGCGGTAAACAATACAGGGTAAAAGAAGGAGACATATTACTTGTTGAAAAATTAGAAGCTGAACAAGGTGATATAGTTACCATTGAGGATGTATTAGCAGTTTCGAAAGACGGCAAATTAACCGTAGGCAGTCCGATAGTTGATGGGGCTAAAGTTGAAGCCAAGGTAATTGCACAGGGCAAATCTAAAAAAGTTATTATTTTTAAATACAAACCTAAAAAGGATTATAGAAAAAAACGAGGTCATCGTCAACCATATACAAAATTAGTTATCGATAAGATTGATGCATAGGTGTATTTATGATTTTAATTTCGGTTTATCGCAATTCTGATAAAGTAATCGAACAATTTGTGATAGAAGGGCATGCTCATGCAGCCGACCTTGGGAAAGATATTGTCTGTGCTGCAGTTTCTGCCCTGGGCCAAACTACGGTATTATCACTTTATCAAATAGCCGATATAAATATTGTATATGAAATCAAAAAGGGATATCTCAGATGTAAATTGCCGGAAAATTTGACGGGGGAAGAATTATATAAAGCAAAACTTTTGATTGATACTATGCTTTTAGGATTGGAAAACATACAAAAAAATTATCCACAATATATTGAGATTCATGACAGGGAGGTGTGAGTGATGTTATTTGAAATTGATCTTCAATTATTTGCGAGTAAAAAGGGAGTAGGCAGCTCCAGAAACGGCCGAGACAGTGCCTCAAAAAGATTGGGTACAAAAAGAGGAGATGGACAATTTGTTACGGCCGGCAATATTTTAGTGAGACAGAGAGGAACAAAGATTCATCCCGGTACCAATGTAAGCATGGGTGGAGACAATACACTCTTTGCACTGATAGATGGAGTTGTAAAATTTGAGAGAAAAGGTAAAAAAAGAAAACAAGTGAGCATTTATCCGAAAGAAAGTTTGATAGCCGTCAATTGATAAAAACCGCCATGGGCGGTTTTTATTATTATATTTGTGTAGGGGCAGACCCGTGTGTCTGCCCATGATACGGGGAACCAGTTTTTTGTGCCTATTTTTATAATATTTAGACTGTTTATTGATAGTATAATAGGTTATATTAGTAATATATAATGGTATTAAATCGAGGGAGATCATATGTTTATTGATAAAGCAAAAATACATTTAAAAGCCGGTAAGGGTGGGGATGGCGCAGTTGCCTTCAGAAGGGAGGCCCATGTTCCTGCAGGTGGACCTGCCGGCGGAGATGGGGGCAAAGGCGGAGATATTATATTTAAAGTAGATGAAGGTATGAGGACATTAATGGATTTCAGATATAAGAAGCATTATAGTGCAGCCGACGGGGAAGCCGGTAAGGGTAAAAATATGTATGGTAAAGATGGTGAGGATTTATTATTGAAAGTTCCTCCGGGTACTATTATCAGAGAAGAGACCACGGGACATATTATTGCGGATTTAACAGGTCGTGACGATACGGTTATGGTAGCAAGGGGGGGCAAGGGCGGAAAGGGCAATACACATTTTAAAACGTCAACCAGACAAGCCCCAAGATTTGCAACGCCCGGTGAAAATGGACAAGAGCTTACGGTGATATTGGAATTGAAGTTAATTGCAGATGTAGGTTTAATAGGTTTTCCAAATGTAGGTAAATCCACATTATTATCCGTAGTGACCGGTGCAAGGCCTAAAATAGCAAATTATCATTTTACAACACTTACACCTAATCTGGGTGTAGTTCAAACGAAATATGGAGACAGTTTTGTTTTAGCAGATATTCCCGGGCTGATAGAAGGCGCACATGCAGGCACCGGTTTAGGCCATGAATTTTTAAGGCATATTGAAAGGACAAAGCTCCTCATACATGTATTGGATGTAGCGGGGCTGGAAGGCAGGGATCCGTTGGAAGATTTTAAGAAAATAAATGAAGAACTTTATTTGTATAATAAGGAACTCGCAAAAAAACCGCAGGTTGTAGCGGGAAACAAAATGGACTTGAGTTCGGATATTAAATTTGAAAAATTAAAGACCGCTCTAATCACACTACATGTTGAGGTATTCCCCATTTCGGCGGTTACTAACGAAGGAATAGATAAACTTT
>JALNXC010000042.1 GCA_023230535.1 Alkaliphilus sp.
GTGGCCTTCCGGGAAAAATCGCCTACACAATATCAAAAATAAAAATAGTAAAAGAACTTTTAAATGATAATCTTGTAAAAGATATAAAAGAATTAGGAATAGATATAGAAGAAAGTACAATAGAAACCGGAAAATATATACTCCCGGCATTTAGGATTCTGTCAAGTGCGGAGTTTGCATCTGCTACCGCCAGATACGACGGTATAAGATACGGATACAGATCCGATAATTATGAAAACAGAGAAGAATTATACAAAAATACCCGGTCGGAAGGATTTGGCAAAGAAGCAAAGAAAACCATTATATTCGGCAACCATGTAATCAATGCGGAACAATATGACAAATATTATAAAAAGTCACAAAAAATAAGAAGCTTAATCAAATATGAAATAAATAAAATTTTAGAAGGAAATTCAATCCTATTATTGCCATTATCAGATGATTTAGATAAAAATCTAAAGAAAAGCTATAAGAAATTAGGAAGTATGACGGGATACCCCATGCTTTCAATACCATACAGGGGAGATAAAGGTGAATATATAGAGTTATACATGCTTTCCTCCAGCTTTAATGAAAAGAAACTGATACAATTAGCCAATGAAATCGAAATAAGATTTAATTCCCATGGAGGTGAAAAATAATGGATAAGGATTATGAAATAGTAATAGGAGTAGAAGTCCATGTGGAGCTGAAAACAAAAACAAAAATATTTTGTGCCTGTACTACGGAATTCGGCGGTGAGCCAAATACCCACTGCTGCCCAGTGTGTATGGGATTCCCCGGAACGCTGCCCGTATTAAATGAAGAAGTTGTAAACTATGCTATACAGGCAGGATTAGCCACAAACTGTGAAATCACCGGGAACAGTAAACAAGATAGAAAACATTATTTCTATCCTGACCTGCCGACTTCCTATCAGATATCCCAGGATGAACCGCCAATCTGTCATGATGGGCATCTGGATATTGAAGTTGAAGGAAGGGAGAAAACTATAGGAATTACCAGAATTCATATAGAAGAAGATGCAGGAAAGCTGATTCATATAGATGGCCTGGGTACCTTAGTAGATTACAATCGCAGCGGGGTGCCCTTAATAGAGATTGTTTCCGAACCGGATCTGAGATCGGCAGAAGAGACAAGGGCATTTTTACAGAAACTTCGTGCCATAATGCTATATATAGGAGTATCGGATTGTAAAATGAATGAAGGTTCTTTCAGATGCGATGTGAACCTGTCCGTCAGAAAAAAGGGCGAAGAAGAATATGGTACGAGGACAGAGATGAAAAACCTGAACTCCTTCCAATCCGTTATGAGAACTATAGAATATGAAGCACAGAGACAGATCAAGGAAATAAAAGACGGCGGGATCATAATACAAGAAACCAGGCGTTTTGACCAAAACAGCGGAAAAACTTTCTCCATGAGAACCAAGGAAGATGCACAGGATTATAGATACTTACCGGATGCGGATTTGATGCCGATAGTAATAGATGAAGAAAAAATAGAAAAGCTGAGGAAGACATTACCTGATTTGCCGGATGTGAGAAAAAGATTATATATGGATAGATACGGCCTGAACAGTTACGATGCGGAGCAATTAATCGCATCAATAGATATCGCGGATTATTTTGAAAAAGCGGTTAAACTATGTAAAAACCCAAAAACTCTGGCAAATATAATGATCACGGAAGTATTCAGAATTGTGGATACCGATGATTTTGAGGCGCCTTTTTCATATAAATATTTAGCCGAATTAGTTGACCTATTGGAGGATGGAAAAATAACCGGCAGTTCCGGCAAAAAGGTTTTAGAGCAGATGATAAAAGAAGATAAATCACCTTCAATGATTGTAAAGGAAAAAAACTTTGAACAAATCAATGATATTGATACCCTTCTGCCCATAATCCGGGAGGCTATAGCAAGCAGTGAAAAGGCAGTTAAGGAATATAAAGGTGGAAAAGAAAAAGCATTACAATCAATAATCGGAAAAATAATGGGTAAAACCGGAGGAAAAGCCAATCCGGAAACTACTATTAAATTATTAAAGGAGAATCTGAAATAGGTATGTCAGGGGATGTCAAACTGTGTAAAAAAGCACCTTTCCTGCTTTTTTGTCATCTTATAATATCTGAGCGCATCGAAGAATCTGTATTTAAAGCCCTTTGAAAAATTTCACCAAGACTGAAAAAATTAAAAGTATATTTAATTTTATGTTTAAAAATAAATATTGGGGATATAAATATAATACAACAAAAGTTTTACTTGTTGTTTCGAAGTCAATATATTCATTAGCTGCAGAAGTAAAGTCGCGGTCCGATAAGCAACAGCAGTACCGGATAAAGCGATAAAGCAAATGCAGAAGTTAAGATGATTGACGGAGCAACAAATAAGTAAAATGTATGTTGAATCTCTACTGTGAGGTACAGGATGATTAACAGAGAAAATAAGTAGCGCCTGATATCGTAAGTTGTTGATATTCAGGCGCTGCTTATGTTTTTAATCAATCTCAGTAACGGCAGCCCCATCAGGAGTCTTCATTCCTTTTTGTCCTCCAAAAAGAACCACTGTACCTGCCCTCCGGTCTTTTAAGTGTTTCCCAGTTGGCTTTTAAATATTATTTCGATATCTACCCTGTCCCCAATATTAAACTCCCTGCATTGAATTCCTTTAAGGTGCGCTTCTAACTTTTGCCCATCATTATCAAGAATGATTTCCGTCCTATGACCCAAAAATATCATCTCTTCAATAATATATTTTCCATTAGAATTCTTTGTTAGTTTTGTATCTTCCGGTCGTAATATATATTGGTTTCCTGCTTCATCTCCAATAAAGTTCGAGCGCCCTACAAAGTTTGCCACATATGAATTTACAGGGTTATAATAGATTTCCTCCGGTGTTCCGGTTTGAACGATTTTCCCTTTTTCCATAACTACAACGCGATCGGAAAGGCTCAATCCTTCCTCCTGATCGTGAGTAACATAGATCATGGTTGTGTTGGTTTTTCCCTGGATATCCTTTAATTCCCTTCGCAGATGATTTCTCAAGGCTACATCTAAATTGCTAAGGGGTTCATCCAGTAAAAGTACTTCTGCACCGGTTGCAAGGGATCTTGCTAAGGCAACCCTCTGTTGTTGGCCTCCACTTAAGTTACCAATTCTTGATGTCTCATAGCCTGAAAGCCCCACCAATTGAACATATTCTTCCGCTGCTTTTAGGGCCTTTTTCTTTTGGAATTTCCTGAAAAATCTGATACCATATGCTACATTTTCAAGCACATTAAGATGGGGAAACAATGCGTAATTCTGAAAAACCGTCGACACAGGCCGTAATTCCGGAGAATAGTTACTGATGTCTTTTCCCTCCAGAAAAACCTCCCCATAATCAGGCTTGAGGAAACCTCCCACTAAGTTTAAAGTAGTAGTTTTCCCACACCCGGATGGCCCTAATAGGGTTATAAATTCCCCGGCTTTAACCCCCAGATTAAAATCTTTTACTCCATTTTCATCATCATATATCTTTGTTAAATTTTTTAATTCTAAAATCATTGAACTTTCCCCTCTTCTCCGGTCATAAAATATATGGCAATTAGGTTTACGGTAAAGGTTATCATGATCAAGGCAACTCCCATTACAGCCGCCTGTCCATATTGTCCGTTTCTCACCTCACCATGCATCATGACACTTAAGACTAGGTTTTTAGGTGATACTAAAAGCATCAAGGGCCCAACCGTAGTCATACATGCCGTAAAAGCATTTATAAAACTTACTAAAAATGTAGGCCGAATCAGTGGAAAAATCACAGTAAGCATAGTTCGCAATTTGGATGTTCCCAAATCATAGGAAGCCCATTCCAATTTCTTATCAATATTTTCAAAAGCAGCATTGGCAGCCTTATTTCCCACTGAAATATGACGAAATATACAATTTATTATTAAAATCAGCAAAGTTCCCGTCATAGCTATCGGTCCTCTGTGAAACACAACTATATAGGCTAGTCCAAAGAAAATTCCCGGAATTATATATGGTAGAGAACCAATAAATTCAACCCCCTGCATCCCCGGAATCTGTCGTCTCTTATTATAGTAGGATAGCAATATTCCAAATACGGTAGAAAGAAATCCTGCAACCACAGCCATATACACAGTCCTCAACAGTGCATCAAAATGACGGCTCTGGAAGACGTTCAGATGATCAGTGGTGAATACTAAAGATCCTGAAACATTTCTTGATATTGCTTGTATAAATAAGTTCCCATACTGAACTGCCATGAGTATAAAGAAGGCTACAGTAATAGTTCCACTTATAAATGTAACTATTTTAGGAAGCTTGAAATTTATGGAATCCACATCAAGAAGCTTTGACCTTTCGGACAATGTATCCGTTCTCTGTAAGTTTTTACGATAAAAGAAAAATGCAATCAATGCCGGTGGCAATAGGAGAACTGTCATCGCAGCTGCTCCATTTAAATTTGCCTGTGCATAGACCCGAAGGTAGGCCTCTGTTGCCAGGACATGGAACCTTCCACCTATAATTATCGGTGTTGTAAAATCCGAAATATTCATTGTAAACTGTAGAAATAAAACGGATAATATTGTTGGAATCATTGCCGGGAAAATTACATTTCTTAGAGTTTCCCAAGGATTTGCGCCTAAATCCCTTGATGCCAATATAAGCCTGCTATCCAGTTGGCTTAAGCCTGTCATGATAAACATTGCAGATAAGGATATTCCACTGATGCTCTGTAAGAGAACAAGTCCATGCCAGCCATAGGGATTTAATGTTGCACCAAAGATTCCATAACTGATTAAGCCCCTACGCCCAAAGAGAGTTAGAAGGCCAATTGACGAGACAAACGGTGGTGATATCATGGTCATCATTAAGGCACGGTATATAAAATTTCTTGTTCCGGCCTTCCTAAAGTGAGCATACAAACCTATACCGAATGCCAAAACCGTTGCAAGAACTGAGGATAAAGTTGCAACAAACACACTATTTCTTATAAGCTCCATATTTTTTGCCTGGAACAGATCCTTATAATGGTAAAGCGTCCATTCACCCCCTTCGGTCATACTTCTGAGCAAGAGGCCTGCTATCGGATATAGGATAAATAGCAAAAAAGCTATGATTAATAAAATAATTATAGCTTTTTCGAAGTGGGATGAATAGGAAGTGTTCCTATTCATCTATTCACCTGTAATCTCTGCCCATCTTGCTAATGTGCTTTCTCTGTCACTTCCCATTTTTATTAAATCAAAATCGATTAATTTATCCATATCCAATATAGCAGCTAAATCCTCCGGAGGTTCGACATTTCTATTTGCCATTATTCTAGCATCTGCATCTTTTAAAATTGATTGTCCATGATCCGAAACATACCAATCAACAAAAGCTTTTGCCGCATCCTTGTTCTTAGAATTCTCAAATATTGCAATTGGTGCGGGAATCCATGGAACTTTATCAAGGAATACAGGAGTTACCGGAGCCGTTTCTGTCAATCCAAAAGTACCGCCGGTAATTGCAGTAAGTCCAATTGCAAACTCCCCTTCTGCTACTTTTTGAGCAGGTTCTCCTCCACTTTGTCCATAAAAGCCTACATTTTTATCAATAGCTTCCCAGAATTTCCAAGCATCTTCTTCACCCATAGCTTGAATCAAACCGCTATGAATTGCATATTGTCCACCTGAAATACTTGGGTCGGCCATTGTTATTTCACCCCGGTATTGTGGATCCGTAAGATCTTGCCATGTTTCAGGAACATCTAATCCTAATTCTGTAATTAAATCATCATTGATAATAATCCCATGTGGAACTATAGCTAAAGCACCATAATAACCTTCAGGATCTATATATTTATCATCAATATTTGCATATCCCGGTGACTTATATTGATGTAAATATCCTAGTTTAATTGCATTGATATAACTGTCTACACCTCCGCCAAACCATACATCAGTGGTAGTTTCTCCTTCTTCAGCCTGTAGCTGGGAAAGTTTTGCCCCTGTTGACATGCTTACCCATTCAATTTCAATTCCTGTCTCTTCTGTGAACTGAGCAAACGAATTTTCCGCTCCGCCATATGCTACCGACACTTCCAAAACAGTACCTTCATATGGCCTTTCTTCCTTTTCGTCTTCACCCGATATTTCTACAACCCCATCATCATCCTTAACTACATCAGTACCTCTGCAAGCAACTAAGGAAAAGATCAGTAGCAATATTAACAATAAACTGAGTATTTTCTTCATGTTTCTCATTTTTATCCCTCCTTTCATCAAATTTTATAACTCTTAGGCTAAAGTGTCCAATAGATAGAATTTATTGAAATTTCTGCTATTATAGATAAAATTAATACATCGGTGTGCAGCACTCTGCATATTTAGGATTTTTTCCTTCTGAACTATTTTAGGATTTTTAGGCCATGAGGGCTGGAGCAATGGGGACTGATATCGAAAGACCATGGGGACTGGCACCATGGTTTACGCTTTTAAAACCATCGTACCAGTCCCCATGGCTCGTATTTGAAGAACCGCGGTACCTGATACCCCGGTTTTTTCAACCAGGAAAAAACCGGGGTCATATTCTTTCCTACAAAGCCTTCTCCACCCTGTTTTTCCCCCGTTTTTTAGCTAAATAAAGCGCCTTATCCGCCAGTGAAAAATAATTTTCCGGTCCATATTTTTCAGTTGCCCGCAGCAGAGACACGCCAAAGCTGGCGGTGATATATGATGTGGTCGCACCTGTGACAAATTCATTTTCAGCAATTAATTTTCTTAATTTCTCCGCAAGTGCAACCCCTCCATCTAAAGAAATTTTTGGTGCTAGGATGATAAATTCCTCCCCACCGAACCTTGATACCGTATCGGATTCTCTAACATTACCGACAATGAGTTTAGTCAGTTGTTTGAGCACTTGGTCTCCTACTAAATGACCATATGTATCGTTGATATTTTTAAAATCATCAATATCTAAAATTATAATTGCGGATTTATGTCCATAGCGTTGTACATAGGAAAATTCCTTTTCAATTATTTTATTAAAAAAATGTCTGTTGTAAAGGTTGGTTAATGGATCATAATAGGCCAATCGTTCTAATTGTTTTTGTTGCATTTCTATGTGTTTTCTTTGAGTGATATTAGTATAATTGTAATACCAAATCATAACGCTTATTAAGAAACCAATGCTGACAACCGTAGTTCCGTTGACTCTGTTGGAAAGGAGTACCTGTTGATTAGTTATAGTCAGAGCTATCAAATAATAATAGGCCATATATGAGGAAAAATAAATAATAGCGGAAATTAACGGCCTTATTAAAAAAACGGCGCCGATAACAATACTGACAGTTAAAAGAGGGGTGATGTTCGTAGTTATCATCTGATCAATAGCAACTATGACAACACCGGAAGCCATGGTAACAATTACAACAATGTATTGTAAAAAATGAATAAATGTGTTTGTCTGTGTTTTATCTTTTAATCGGTATGTAACAAACAAAACTACAATCCAAAAAACAAGCAAGACAGAATGAGAAAAAATAATGCCCCGGGCCCATGCCTTTGATGTAGGAGAAGAGCCGACGAAAAGTAAAATATGAAGAATACGGCTGGGGATTATAATTAACGATAAATAATAGATTCTTTTTATATTAATCAAGGTGCATTCATCTAAAATACTGCTATTGTTACGAAACATGGTTATTATTTTTTTCTTTATTGTTGTTAATGACCAATCTTTTTTCGGTATTTCTTTCATATATCCTACCCCTTTGCTTTGGACTATGGCAAACAAATTTGTTTTATGTTTCCGGTGAATCTCATTTTCGATTTTATTATTTATAGGATGGTACCAAACCGTTAGATAGATTGGTTCATATAAATTTTACCAAAAATATTTTGTTTAATCAATTATAATTTCCCATGAAATATTAAAAATATATTTAATTTTATGTTTAAAA
>JALNXC010000043.1 GCA_023230535.1 Alkaliphilus sp.
GTTGTTTCAGATCCTGTCGGCAAAGAAGAGTACGAAAAGATGGAGGTGGAGATATACGGGATAATAGATAGTATCTACGGAAGACTTGAATATCATTCTGAGACGGACAGGATAAACGGCACCCGCAGGGGGGCTGAATGTCATCCTGAGACGGACAGGATAAACGGCACCCGCGAAGGATCCCGGTTTTCAACCCCAACTGCAGTCGGCGTAGGCGGAACAATAACTACACTGGCAGCCTTGCATCAAAAATTAGACCCGTACGATCCGAAAAAGGTTCATAATTATCGGCTTACATTGAAAGACATAGACAGTTTAAAAGAAAAACTGTTATCCTTGACGGTGTGGCAGATAAAACAACTGAAAGGCATCCATCCTAAGAGGGCGGATATAATCACGGCGGGAGCCACAATACTGTCTATAATAATGAAGAGTTTAAATTTAAAAGAAATTATAGTCAGTGAATACGATAATCTGGAAGGGATGCTTTACGATTTATTGTAATTCATGTAAATTTGGTTTCTAAAACTTAGGCAATCATATTTTTTTCTTTTCACATTTTTTCGTAAACAATCTTTCCTCACATATAAACACCTCTCGTCAAATAAACAGCAAAATAAAATCAAAAACCATACATGTAGTATATGAAGCATGTCCTACATACTATATATTTGAATTAATTTGTCAAAACCGTAACTATAAATGTCAAAAACTTTTTCCGGATTGTCCACTAATACTGACAAAATCTTTTAAAAAAATTTGGTACACTCTTTATAAGCAAGGGAACCTTCATTGGTCAAACCTACACTGTTTGTTTCAGAATGACAAAGGTCCCCCTATGTCATTCTGAACACAGTGGAAAATTTCATTTGTATCATAAAAATTATTTATAGAGAGGTGTTAACATGGACAAGCCGACAATACTGCCGTATCAGAGGGACTATGTGGAATTGGAGAGTGTGCAGCCGGCCAACGAAACCGAGACAGGTCTACTGCGGAGAGTAAACATAAGGATTATTCTATTGCACCTGGCGGCCTTTTTATTAGGCAGAGCATCAATATTACATGGGCTTACACCATTTGGGATAGCTTTTTTCACGGCTCTCAGCCAAAAAGATCGGAAATTCGGAATTTTAGGAGCAACTACATTTTTAGGAATAGCCACGGCACAGGGGCTTTCAAGCAGCATACCCTACGGATTTGCAATAGTAATAATATTTTGTCTGTTTCGGTATGTGCTCGACCTGAGAAATATAAGGATCTTTAAGACTGCATTAATAGGAGCTACGGCCTACTTATTTACCACGGCACTGTTTTTATCATTCGGCGGTTTTTATATATACGATTGGATAATAGTTGGTTTTGAAAGTATTGTGATATTCGTTGTTGTATATATTTCACATTATACCATCCCGGTGGCATTAGAAAATGCAAACAGAAAGATACTCTCAACAGAAGAGATAATATGCATAGCCATAATTACGGCATTGGCGCTGTCGGGGGTCAACGAAATATACATTTTAGGGCTTTCCCTAAGAAATATTTTGGGGATATTGATAACGGTTTTATTTGCCTACAACGGCGGGGCAGGTGTCGGTGCTTCGGTGGGCATAACATTGGGGTTGATAACGAGTATGTCCTCGGGCAGCACACCTGTTATAATAGGAATATTCGGGTTTTCGGGATTATTGGCGGGTATATTCAAAAATATCGGTAAAGTGGGAAGTATATTCGGGTTTTTAGTAGGAAATGCAATATTAACATTTTATATCAACGGATACTACGAGATATTTATACAATTCAAAGAGTGCATAGCCGCTTCCGCAGCGTTTTTAATCCTGCCTAAACCCTTGATCGTTCAGATGGAAAAATTCTGCAATGCCCGGACGACCATTTTAAATTCCAGCAAAACCCACAGCGATAGGATGAGACAGCTCACGTATCAAAAGTTAAAAAAATATGCGGCTACTTTCGGCGAACTTTCGGCTACATTTGAAAAGACATCGGAAAAGCAGGAGTTTTACGATAAGGATGATCTGTCAAAAACGATTGAAAGGGTAGCAAACAAGGCCTGTTATAACTGCGGTATGCGGAGGAGCTGTTGGGATAAAAACTTCAATGTCACTTATCAGGGAATACTTGATATGTTCATACATATAGAAGAAAAAGGGTCTTTGAAACATGATGATCTTCCAAAGGCCATGAGAAGGAGGTGCATAAGGCCTAAGGCAATAGTAGAGAGCGTGGCACATCTTTACGAGTTCAGTCATCTGAATATGATGTGGAAACGAAAATTGGCGGAGAGCAGAGGACTGGTAGGCAGCCAGTTAAAAGGAGTGGCTAAAATCTTAGATGATTTGGCTGTGGACGTAAACGAAGAACTGGAATTTGATGTGGATTTGGAAGACGCTGTCTACGTTGCCTTAGATAAAGAGGGACTTTCGGTTAAAAACATAATGGTATCCAATAGTGCGGAAGGCAATTTAGAGGTGGTTATTGATAAAAAACCTCGCTTCAATAAAGATATATGCGAAGATAAATTTATTTCCATAATATCCGAAGCAGTAGGAACAAGATTGATTCCAAAGAACCATAACTGTGACATATCCGGGGACAAGAATACAGGCAGTTTTACTTTAGTCGAAGCTGAAAAATATGCGGCTTTGACAAAGTCCGCAGCAGTGACCAAAGCAGGCAGTGAACTATCGGGGGATAGTTACACATTTATGAACTTTAAAAACGGACAATACATGGCGGCCCTGAGCGATGGCATGGGTACTGGGGACAAGGCACATATACAATCCGGCGATACTTTGGATATGCTGGAGAAAATGATGGAAGCGGGTTTTAATAGAGATATAGCGATTAAAACCATAAATTCGATACTGATGTTAAAATCTTCGGACGAAATGTTTGCCAGTTTAGATATAGCATTGATTGATCTGCATAAAGGAACGGCAGATTTTGTTAAAGTCGCAAGCGCCCCAAGTTTTATAAGACGTCATGACGGAAGGATAGAAGAGATTACGGCTTCTACCTTACCTATAGGAATATTGACGGATATACAAATAGAGGGCAATGTCCAAAAATTAGAAGACGGAGATTTAATTATTACCGTTTCCGACGGAATAATAGACTCCAACAAAGAAAAGAGAGAAGAATGGCTCATACAATATTTAAGAAACAATAAATCTTTGAATCCTCAAGAAATAGCGGATGGAATACTCCATACCGCACTCAAATTTACAAAAAACATTCCTACGGACGATATGACTGTACTTGTGACCAAGGTGTGGGAAATTAAATAAATAGAAATAACCCCCTTTGCGGAATATTACCGAACGGAATACTTCCGTAATAGGGTTTCTACGCAAAAAGATCAGAAGGACCATGGGGACTGCGAAAAACCATGGGGACTGTACCACCGGATAGCTTTTGTCAGCCGGGAGGGACTGTCCCCTGTGGTTTTCCACGTCTTTCTATTGTATAGTTATCTCCAACGCATTATAAATCAAAACAGCAATTTCCCCACGGTTGATAACATCATCCGCAGACAAACCAATATACCTGTCAAGCCCCAAATCCATACCCTTTTCAATATAATTATCAGGCCACTCACCCACAACATCCTTTTCATAGCCGAGAATACGAATAACAACAGCCAAAGCCTGAACATATGTAATCTCTTCCTCGGGCCTGAAAGTTTTATCCTCGAAACCCTTGATCAAATCCTTGGAAACAGCGATGTTAACATAACCGGAGGCCCAATGGCTTGCCGCCATATCCTTAAAAATCGTTTCCCCCCTATGTTTTTCCTGTACATCCTCCATTCCCTCTATCCTTACTGCCAGAGTAGCAAACTCGGCACGTGTGATATTTCTGTCGAGCCCTAAAGAACCATCCTCATAACCCTTATAAAGTCCGATTTTTTTTAAGTATTCTCCTGCTTGTTCTTCCGTCGGCACCTGACACAGCAGGGACGGTTCTTCTTGTGTCGTGTTTCTCAATGACACAAAAGAACTGTCCCTATGTGTCTCAGCGTAGGACCCTAAACCAAAACTAAGTAACAACAGAAAACATAAAGCAACTGATAAAATCCTTTTTATATTCATAGTTTCACCCCTCATACAATATATTTAAAAATATATGGGCAGGCTTTGTCTGTTCGCTTTTCGCCTGTATATTCAAATTATATCAAAGATAAGGATATACTATATTAAGGTTACATTACAATTAAACGGGGGCATATATTAAAAAATATTGTGAGACATGATGTATAATAGAATATATTTATTATGTATATCAATGTAGGAAAAATAAAATAGAGGAAAAATCTACAAAAAAGAAGGAAATTATCTGAAAATGTAGAATACGGAAGTGTAGAATATATATTTTGTAATAATAATGTAATGGTAATTATACAAATTTGTGGGTATAATGAAATAGGAAGATTGCCGGACATAATATTTATATCATCTAAAGTGTCATCCTGAGACGGACAGAATAAGTTTGACCCACGAAGGATTTAAAAAAGAGGTTTTTCATTTTGTTCAAAATGGCAAAGATGGAATATCATCTTGAGGTGGGCAAAATAAGTTTAGCTTATAAGGGTCCCAAACAACAATCGTTCAACGATTATTCTATATTACAATTACATTACAATCTTCTTTTCCACATTGACCAAAATATAGGTCAATGGTATAATTCTTGGTATAGTATGCGAGGTCACTGTATATGGCAGTAGCATTCGCATCTATATAAATTTAAGGCTGGTCGTTTCTAATAAGAAGTGGGTTTTAATACGCGACTAAGCCTGAACATACAACCCACTTCGAAAAAGAAAATTAATAAAGGGGGAATACATAATGAAGAGAGTATTAACATTTATACTCGTGCTTTCAATGGTACTTGGAAGTGTAGGTATGGCTTTTGCCGGTAATTTTGAAGATGTTACCGACAAAGACGTAGCGCAGGCAGTAGATAGACTATCCTTACTGGGTATATTGGAAGGCTATCCGGATGGAACATTTAAACCGGAAAACACAATAACAAGGGCAGAATTTGCAGCCGTAGCAGTTAGGGCAAAGGGCCTTAAGGATGCTGCCGATGCTTCGGAAGGATTAATGACAGGATTTACGGATGTTCCGGCAGGTCATTGGGCATCGGGATACATTAACATAGCCACAAAGCTGGGGCTTGTTAACGGTATGGGTGACGGAACATATGCTCCGGAAGCGCCTATTACCTATGAGCAGGCTGTTACCTTAATTGTGAGGACACTTGGTTATGAGCCGTCAGCTCAAACAAAGGGTGGTTATCCATACGGTTATCTGATTGTAGCTAATGAAATAGGACTTCTTGATGATGTTAAAGGCGTTCAGGGAGCACCGGCTTCAAGGGGAATCGTAGCACAAATTACCGATAACGCACTGGAAATTCCAAAGATGATTCAGGTAGGATTTGGTACAGATGCAAAATATGTTGTATCAGGTTCCAAAGAACATGGTGATGATGCGGAAAAACAATTATTATTAAACGATTTAGGCGTTGATGAATATTACGGTTATGTAATAAACTCAAAAATTGTAAGTAACTTAAAAGAAAACGAAATCAGGTTTATTGAAGGTAAAGATAGCGGTAAAAAACTCAAGGTTACCGAAAATGTAGATACTGATGCCGTATTAGGCGCAGGTGTAACAGCATGGGCTAAAGATGATGTTGTATTCTCAATATCACTTGGATTCAAATACAAGGTTAACGGAGTAAAATATGAATTTAACGCAGATCAAGTTATCTATGACGAATTAACAGAGTCAAAAGAAGATGAAGTAAGCCTTACTATACTGGATGATGAATATGATTGGGCTCTAAAAAGAGATAGGCTTGGAGTTTATGTAAATAACAAATCCATAAATGTAGAAGATGTTAAAGATGGTGCTTGGGGCCGTCTGGTATTAAATGAGTATGATGAAATAATATTCGCATACCTATTTGATTTTGAACCGGAAAACTCAGGTATAGTTACAAATGTTGGCAAAGACGATATAGATTATATAAACTTGGCAGCCGACGAAGATGTGTTGGCGCTTGATAAGGCTAAAAATGTTTATGTGTATAACAATGATTTATCAAGAGCAGAATTAGATGACATCGAAGAAGAAACAGCAATATTCTACTGGGTAGACAAAGATAAGAGTAAAGATGACTACTATATAGTAATCAATGATGAAACAGTAGAAGGAAATCTTGATGCAGTAAGAGTTTCCGACAGCAGGGTAACAGTAGACGGAATAAATGTTTCTAAGGCCGATGATGCAATATTCTCGGATGATGAAATGAAAGATTTCAAGGAATGGGAAGATTATGAAAGTGTTAAAGAATATGTAGATGAGGGCGTAGTTGTGTACAAGAATTTAGCAGATAAAGCTATAGCTCTTGTTACGGATGCTAAAGCCAAGAGCTCGACAATATATGGCGTAGCTACTTGGATGACAGATGCCAGAAAACCTGTATTAACTGTATACACTGTAGAAGGCAAAGAAATTGATTACAAATTTGCAGATACGGGTGACGTTCCAGGTGCAAAACCTCAATCCGGAGTGGGCTACAGAGTAGTTGGATTTAAACTTGACAAAGATGGCGATATAGCGAAAGGTGAATTTAGCTATATTGATGAGGAAATTACATTTAATAAAGGCGACAAAGACAAGTTTGCAACAGATTCTATTGGAAACAAATACTACTTAACCAAAGATACGGTTATACTAAAAGCATTAGATTCTAAAGGTAAAGTAAAACCATCAGTAATTAAATATGACGATATAATTAAGAAAACAATTGATAAGAACAACGAAGCTATAATTAAAACAGTTAAAGATAAAGGAAATGACTTAGCAGTAGTAGTGTTCACTAAACAGAATTTTGACGCTGTTGATACAGATGAATATGCTTTAGTACTAGCTTCACCAAGAAAGGTTGGTAAAGACTATAAAGTTGAAATTGATATTGCGGGAGAAGGTAAGGACGATTATGTACTTGAAGATGTTAATGTTGAAAACGTTAAAAAAGGCGCGCTTATTAAATTTACATTTAACCACAAGGATGAAGTGTCGGTAGACAGCATAACATATTCAGAAAAGAAAATAGGTTCAACGGTTAATGAGAAAGAAGGAAACTATTTAACTGTCGGTGGAACAAAGTATAGAGTAACCGAAGATACCGTATATTATGAAACTGACAAAAACGGTAAACTGGACGGTACAACCAGATTATCTAAGATCGGCAAGGGAGATAAAGTTGTAATATTAGCAAATGGCAAAGGCGAATTGCAAGTTGTAGTTGTTGTAACTGCATATGCGGGAGAAGACGTTGGCGATGATGATGACGATGTCGTTGGGGTAGTAACTTATATTAACGGTGGAACATTTGCAGTGAACGTACCAAACACTACTGACACCTTTGTACTAAGAGTTGGTACTACAACAAAAGCATTGGATGAAAACTATAGAGTTGACTTTGGTTCAACTGCTTTCACCCAGAATCAGGTTTATACAGCAGAATTGCTGAACTTAAAGACTAGTGAAGTTGTTGCTAAGGAAAACTTTATAGCTACTGCAGAAAGTAAAGTTAAACTTGCAAGTATAACTGCGGTAGGAAATATTAATGTTGCATTTGGAACCACTGAAGCTGATGCAAAGGCTGCCTTAGCAAAAACCACCAAGGTTAAAGATGAGAATGGCAAAGAATACACTGTATCATTAACTTGGA
>JALNXC010000044.1 GCA_023230535.1 Alkaliphilus sp.
GATCGATATTTTCATCTCGGATAATACTGTCGTCACATCGGATAAGAGCCCCTTACGATCTACGGCCTTAATCTGCACTCCCACTTGAAAATCCGTAGGTTTTTCTACATCCCATTCTACTTCTACCCACCGCTCCTTGGCATCTTCTGTATTTGCTAAATTCAAACAATCCTTGCGATGAATTGAAACCCCCCGCCCCCTGGTTATATATCCCATAATATCATCCCCGGGAACAGGGTTACAACATTTAGCAAATCGAACCATTATATTGTCTATTCCCTTAACTCTGACACCTTGGCCGGGGCCTTCTTTCTTTTTCTTGACGATCTCTTTCGGTATATGCTCCTTTGGTTTTTCCACACCGTCCCGAATCATTTCTTTGCGGGCAACTTCTTTAATTTTCGGCATCACTTGGGTCAATGCTATTCCCCCATAGCCGATTGCAGCATATAGATCCTCCATACCGGAAAAACCCAGCCTTTTTGCCATACCGCCCAATAATTTGTGAAGGGATGATTGAGAAATACTAAGTGATAATCTCTTTACTTCTTTATCTATTATCTCTTGGCCTTTATCGATATTTTCTTCCCTGCGCTCCTTTTTAAACCATTGCCTGATCTTCGTCCTGGCTTGAGAACTTTTAACAATGTTTAACCAATCTCTGCTCGGGCCCGTACTGCTTGATGAAGTTAAAATTCGAACTATATCGCTGTTTTGCAACTCATAATCCAGCGGTACTATTCGCCCGTTTACTTTCGCACCTACGCATGTATTCCCAACGCCGGAGTGAATTTTATAGGCAAAGTCAACAGGAGTAGACCCTGCAGGTAAATTCATGACCTCTCCTTTTGGAGTAAATACGAATACTTCATTTGTGAATAAATCTATTTTCAAAGACTCCATAAATTCCTTCGGGTCTTTGACTTCTTTTTCCCACTCTATCATCTGCCTCAACCATGCCAATTTTTCATCGGCCTGCTGATCTACGTCTTGGGCCTTGCCTTCTTTGTATTTCCAATGTGCGGCAATACCGTATTCGGCAATTTTATGCATCTCCCGGGTTCTGATCTGAATTTCAAAAAGATCCCCTTCGGGTCCAATCACTGTGGTATGCAAAGATTGATACATATTAGGTTTAGGCATCGCCACATAATCTTTAAAACGCCCGGGTATGGGTTTCCATATTGTATGCACCACACCTAATGCCCCATAACAATCCTTTACGTTTTCCACCAGAATTCTGACAGCCATAAAATCAAAAATTTCCTCGAATGATTTATTCTGATCCTTCATCTTTTTATATATGCTATAGAAATGTTTCGGCCTGCCGGTTATCTCATTTTCAATATTGTGCTCACCTAATCTTACTTTCAAATTTTCTATTATATTATTTATAAATTCTTCTCTATCCTGCCTCTTCTTGGCCACCTTATCTACCAGATCGTAATAACCGTCCGGATCGATATATCTCAAACACAAATCTTCCAATTCCCATTTAATCTTTGAAATACCTAATCTATCGGCAATCGGCACATATATTTCCAGGGTTTCGGTAGCCTTTTCCTTTTGTTTTTCTCCATTATGATATCTGAGGGTTCTCATATTATGGAGACGGTCGGCCAACTTGATCAGAATAACCCTTATATCCTTCGCCATAGCCAATATCATTTTTCTGAGGTTTTCGGCCTGCCTTTCCTCTTTAGAGCTAAAATTTAAGCGCGTTATTTTGGTTACTCCCTCCACTAAATCGGCTACTTCCTCTCCAAATTCCGATTTGAGCTTATCGTATCCATAATCCGTATCCTCTATGACATCATGAAGCAATCCGGCGGCTATAGTGCTGCTGTCCAATCTCAGCTCTATTAAAATCCTAGCTACCTCCACAGGATGAACGAAATAACTTTCCCCCGATTTTCTGTACTGATCATGATGCGCATTCTCCGCAAAGCTATAAGCCTTGACAATGAGCTCCACATCACAATATGGGGTAAATTCTTCGATTTTACTTATTAAGTTTTCCAACATAATATAAAATCACCCTCTTTAAGCAGCTCATACTCCGATTAGCCGACTTAGTGTATTTTTATTCATCATGATATTGAATCAATGATTCCACCTTATAACCCTCTAATACATCTTTTCCATCAAGATAACTGAGTTCTATTATAAAATTAATCGTTACAACCTCACCGCCAAGCTCCTCAATCAGTTTTGCGGAAGCCAGCACTGTCCCGCCCGTAGCCAACAAATCATCTATTAAAGCAACTCTCTGCCCGGGCTTGATTGCATCCCTATGTATCTCTAATAAATCCGTACCGTATTCAAGTTCATATTCGCAGCTGATCGTTTCCGCCGGCAATTTACCGGGTTTTCTTATGGGTACAAATCCGATGCCCAAATTATACGCGACAGGCGTACCTATCAAAAATCCCCTGGCCTCCGGTGCCGCTATTATATCTATATTTAAATCTCTCAACCAGTCGGACAATCTGTCTATCAGATACTTAAAAACTTTACCGTCCTTTAAAAGAGTTGTAATATCTTTAAAACTTACACCTTTTTTAGGAAAATCGGCAATCTCTCTTATTTTACTTTTCAAATCCATCAAATTTTCCCCCTGTCACAAATTGTAACCAAGTATTTTTAAAATCGTTGTGCCGCTGTTTTTTCCGTTCAAGATATTGCACAAACTTTAACTTGTTTAAATCGACTCTGCAAATAGGTTCTATCATACTTACATTATATATATTATTTTTAAGCTTGTAAGTCAACAGATTTCCCTCGGAAAATACGGCCAAAGAATTATCTAACATCTTTTCATTTATTTTTAGGCCGTATTTTTGTTCAATGCCTTTATACAATTCTTTAAATGTAAATGTAACTTCATGAGAATTATTACCCTTGAGATATTTGTATATGACTATCAATTGATCCCTGGAAGGTATTATATTTTCCAAAACAAAAATATTAGACTTCTCATCGCCATTGTTGTATAAAAAAATAGTAACTTCATTATTGCTTTTGTTTACAAAGGTTATCAGCTGTTCTGCGAAATAAAACATATCATAAAGAATAATACTATTATATCTTTTATAATCTATTTTATCAACAATGGGGTTGATAACAACATCAATTTCACGCTCTTCCATGCCACTTTCCGGTTCGTTATAATTGATCGATATTTTTACTTTCCCGGAATTTTCTCTATATTCTAATAAAGATAATAATTTATACGCTTGTTTTAAGGTGTTCACAAGTATAAGAAGTGAATTGCCCGCACTTGCTGTTTCGATTTTACTTTTTACTAATTTACTTTTACAACCTTTAAATATCTTAAATACGCTATTAGCGGTTGCATTGTTTTTTTCGCAACAATCTGTACTCATAGAAAAATTTTTATAATAATCCTTTAATATCGGATGAACCCTATGATTTAAACTTTCGGTGATTTTAATATCTTTTATATTGAACTGTATATTTCGATTCCCATTATATATATTATATTCGGGAACAAAAATAAGGTCGACCTTATCATCCCCGTCTATTAATTTTTGAAAACCTCCCAATCCAAAACCTATACAGTCAATATGATAGTTACCTGACTGTAATTTGAACTTCAGATGTTTTCCATCGGAACCAACTTCTCTCATATTTACGGGAAATAAGGACCGGGTGACAAATTTAGGTGACGGATTAGCCATGCCGAAAGGTTCTAACCGTTCAAGTTCATTTATAAGCCGCCCATCGACACTTTCAATTTGTAATATATCATCATACGCGATTTTAGGAATTAAATCTTCCTCTGTCAATATTTCCTCGGCAATTATATTGATCTGCTCACGAAAAATTTCTAAATTATCCACACCGATAGATAATCCCGCAGCCTGGTGATGCCCTCCGAACTTTAGAAATAGGTCCCCGCATCTATCCATGGATTCAAATAGATTGAACTCCGAAATACTCCTGGCGGAACCTTTTGCCGTATCATCTTCTATCCCTAAAATAATTGTCGGCTTATAGTATCTCTCCACTATACGCGAAGCGACAATTCCAATCACTCCCGTATGCCAATTTTTATTATAGACTACCAAAACCTTTTCATCCGCATATTTAGGATCATTTTCAATGATATCTATCGCTTCGTTAAAAATATCTTTTTCAATCTGTTGGCGATATTTGTTCTCCTCATTTAATGATTCGGACAATTTAACAGCCTCATCAGCATCGGCGGTAGTGAGCAATTCAACACCTGTATGAGCGACACCGATTCTGCCTGCGGCATTGATCCTTGGTGCAATACCGAAAGCTATATGTCCCGTGTTTAATTCCCTATCTGAGAGTCCACTGATATGTAATAGTGCCCGTATTCCCAAATTTTTACTTTGAGTTATACAATCTAACCCGTTTTTCACTATTATTCTATTCTCATCCATTAGAGGAACTACATCAGCCACCGTAGCTATAGCGGTAATATCCAAATATTCGTATATAGATTTTTTAAAAACTTCCTCAGGGGTTAGAGCCTGTATCAGTTTCAAAGCCAAGCCGCAGCCGCAGAGCCCGTCAAAGGGATAGGTACAATCTCCTTGCATAGGATTGATGATCGCATAAGCGTCAGGCAAATTGTTTTGACATTCATGATGGTCGGTTATAATGATATCTATACCCAAATTATTGGCAAAATCTACTCCGGCTACCGACGAAATGCCGCAATCCACCGTAATAATAAGCTTTGTACCGTTATTAGCTATTTCTTCGATGGCTCCGTTGTTTAATCCATATCCTTCCTCCACCCTGTCGGGTATATAAAAATCGACAGGGTAATCTATGGAATTAAAATATTTGAGCATGATAGATATGCTTGCGACGCCGTCTACATCGTAATCTCCGTATATACATATTTTTTCCTTATTTTCTATCGCTTTTTTAACCCTATCAACAACTTTATCCATATCTTTAAGAAGAAATGGATCGTATAGTTGTTCTATGTCTGGATATAAAAATTTTTTGGCATCTTCGTAACTTTCTACTTTTCTGTTCAATAAAACTTTTGCAACCGGCCTTGTGATACCTAAACAATTCATCAATTCTGCAATTTTTGTATCATCCAATCTATTGTATGTCCAATATCTTTTTTGCATCATTATTTATTTCACCCGAGCCTTTTTGCCTTTTTGTCTCTGTTTAACCATAACCCATAGGGGGCTGGCTATAAATATGGAAGAATAAGTTCCCGCTAAAACCCCTACTATCAATGGCAGGGCGAATTCCCTGATCTGTTCTACTCCCAAAATATATAGGGCTATTAGAGTAACGAGCGTGGTCAACGAAGTATTTATAGAACGGGTAAATGATTGTGCAATGCTTTCATTGGCTATTTTTTCATAATCGATCTTCTTGGTAAATTTAAAATTTTCTCTGATTCTATCAAATATGACAATTGTATCGTTTATAGAATAACCTAAAATAGTTAAAACTGCAGCTACAAAAGGACTGTTGATGGGCACTTGAAGGATTGAATACATGGCCAACACAATGAGGATATCATGAGACAGTGCCATGATAGCCGATATAGCAAAGCTGAATTCGAATCTGAAGGTGATATAAGCCAACATGCCTATGACAGAAAGCACAATTGCAAGCAATGCCCTGCTCTTGATTTCTTTTCCCACGGAGGGGCCGAATTGATCCGCTCTCAAAAGATCCTCTTCATCCAAATCATATTTTGTCTGAAATTCCCCAAATATTTCCTTACGTTCCTCGTTGTTAAAATCCTCATTCATTCTTATCTGAACCGTTGCCTTGTCGGTTCCCAACATGCTTATATTTGCACTTTTATCATATTTATCGGTGATCTCCCTTATCTCTTTTGCAGGTATATATTTATGCAGCTCAATCTCCATCAAGGTTCCACCGGTAAAATCTATTCCTACATTGACACCCCTTATAAGCCCCAATACCAGGCCTATTATAAGAATCATCCCGGAAATAGAAAACCATATTTTTCGTTTCTGTACAATATTCATAAGTATTCCCTCCTAGACCCCATAAAGTTTAGTGCCCTTGGTTAAATTCATCCCAACCAATAATTTCAGCAGGAATTTTGTGACTATAATAGCCGTAAACATACTTGCAACAATACCGACAATCAACATAACCGCAAATCCTCTGATAGGGCCCGTACCAAGTTGATATAATATAATTCCCGAAATGAGGGTAGTGATGTTCGAGTCTATAATAGATGTGAAAGCCCGCTTGAATCCGGAATCTATAGAGGCTCTGACCGTCTTACCAAGTTGAATTTCTTCCTTCATTCTCTCAAATATAATAACATTGGCATCCACCGCCATACCGGCAGAAAGAATTAAAGCGGCAATTCCCGGTAATGTAAATGTCGCTTTTAATGCCATCATAATGCCCATCACGATCAAGATATATATTGTTAATGCAATGCTTGCAACCACACCGGGTATTCTGTAAAAAATAATCATAAAAAGAAATATGAACACAATCCCTATTTTGGCTGCCTGTAAGCTTCTGTGTAATGCATTTTCCCCCAAAGTAGCCGTAATTGTCGATGTCTGAATCTCTTCCAATTCCACAGGCAGGGCACCGGCTCTGATCAACGCTGCCAGGTTAGATGCCGTCTCTATGGTAAAATTACCTGTAATAGATGCTTGCCCATCCGGTATCTTAGTGCTGACTTCCGGATATGAAATGACATCCTCATCCAATATTATATAAATTATCCGATCCTCTCTATTTGGCATATTTACTAACCTGCCGGTTGCTTCCGCAAACTTTTGAGCCCCTTCTTTGTCAAACTGTAAACTTACCTGGGGGGCATTACCCTGTCCAAATCCCGCTTGAGCTTTTAATACATTTGCTCCAGTAATTACAACCTCGCCGTCCGCAGTAACAAATTGCAACTGTGCCGTTTTACCGATCATATTTATGGCTTCTTGAGCATTTTTTACCCCCGGCAGCTCAACACGGATCCTTTTTCCGCCTTCTCTGGTAATCGACGGTTCCGTGAGTCCCATACTGTCCACACGCTTACTAAAAACTCCTATGACCTGTTCCATCAGCTGATCCAATTCTCCGCCGGTCTTATCCGTTTGCGCTTCATATACGACATAAACCCCGCCTTTTAAATCAAGGCCTTGGCGGACCGATTCTTTTATAGGTTTTATTTTATAACTTCCTATCTTTAATCCGTTAAAAGCTGTAAATATGGATAATCCTAAAATAACAATGATGACTAAAAATATAACGATATTTCTCGCTCTCATACTATCCCTCCAGTCCATTACATACTAAATTTAATTATATACTCAGAATAAATAACCGTCAATAAAGTTGTTCATCCGTAATGTCCGCTTACCGTAGAAAAAATGAATAAAATATACTTTTTTATTTCTCCGCCAGTTTTGCTTGAATTATTAGGGAACATTCGATTCTCTTCCTCTGCATCTCGCAACCGATATCATAGGGTTCATAGATACTGCCGTTGGTGTTATAGGCGTTTGCATGGCATCCTCCGCTGCAATAAAACTTTGCCCAACAGTTACTGCACTTACTTTTATTATAAATATGAGCCCTGTTAAATTCATCACATAACGAGGTATATACTATCCCTTCTTCAACAGTTCCGATTTTAAAATCCTCGTTGCCGACAAATTGATGGCAGGGATAGATATCCCCTTCGGGAGTGATAGCCAGATATTCCGTACCTGC
>JALNXC010000045.1 GCA_023230535.1 Alkaliphilus sp.
CAAGGGAATCATCGCAGATATTAGCCTAATAGTGCATCGCATCGTATATTTAAAATATCTGTATATTACACTCTCATCGCGGTTCGAAATTTTGATGGTTCTAATAGTCCTTTTCAAGCAAAAAAACTGAAAACTCACGAACTCCCCGACACTCAGTTTGCAATTATCGTAAATATTTTTGACTTGACAAAAATATCAATAAATCTAAAATGTCCTTTTAAAATCCGGGCGTCGGGTCAAACAGCGTGCAATTTTCTAGTTTTTTTACGCTTTCAAGGACTAAGGACCATGGCAAAATTTCAAAAGCGATTCGTTTTGTAATACACAGCTATTTTAAAAAGCAAGAGAACACCCTTAGCCCTTGTTCTGCTCTAATTATGAAGGCAGAAATTTTAAGAAGATTTTCTATTTTTCAATATGTTTGGTATATTGTATGTAAAATTATCTTTAAAATATTTGATATATTACAAAGCGAATCACTAGGGTGGACACACGGGTCCACCCCTACGTTCCGGGAATGGGAAATCGGAACGCTTTTTACCAATGTTGTAGGGGCAGACCTGTGTGTCTGCCTATTAGGGTCAGGAATGGGAAGCCAAGGTTCCGGAGTTATAAAAGATCAGGTGCACCGGTAAATTGATATCCGGCTTCTGAGTAGTAGGGGCAGACCTGTGTGTCTGCCCTCTGATGGTACATAATTAAACAAATATTCACGATATTTATTTAAGGTTACAGTTTTTTTACAGATGAATTGGGTATAACAAAAAATGTATAGAATTAAATAATATTAAATAGGAGTGATATATATGTATATTAGAGGACTGCAAGAGAAATTTAATATGATTAAAAGGAGGCTGGATCCGGAAGCAATTGAAAGAGAAAAGAGAGCCGAAAGAAAAAAAGGTATGGTGAAAGGCTTTGCTATGGGAAGTATAATTGCCGGAATAACAGCTTTGTTTTTATCACCTGATACCGGAGAAAATAATCGCAAAAAAGCTAAAAAGGAGTTGGAAAAAGTTAAAGATGTTTTAGAGACTAATATTGCGGGGAGCAAAGAAAAATTAATACAGATTTACGAGGAAACCAAGGAAGTAATAGAAGATAAGAAAAATGTTTTAGCAGGAAAATTGAAACCGGATGATGAGCCGGACGATGAAACGGATATTTTAGAGGAAGATTTTGAACAAATAGAGAATGATCTTGAGGAAATAGAAGAGGATTTCTAATAAAGAATGAATTTAGTATAATATATTATACGAGAAGGCAGGGATAATATGGATGTTCAAATAACTATAGGACAATTATTAAATATGTTTCTTGTATTAGTCGGCATCGGGGTCTTGGTTATGCTTATTAAAACATTAATAAATATTAATGGCATTGTCAATAACATAAGTAAAATTATACATAGTAATGAAAAGAATATTGGCGATATTTTAGATAGTGTTCCCAAAATTCTTGAAAATACCGAACAGATAACCAAAAGTGTAAATGAAGAAATGCAACATGTCTCCCAAGCTATTAAATCTATAGAGGAAACTGTAGAATATACGGCTTCGGCCGCACAGGTTGTTGCGGAAGATATTGCTTTACCGGTAAAGGATATATTGGCAATCTTAGGAGTAGTCAAAAATATCTTTATTAAAGATAAAAAGAAAGGTTGGTTTAAAAACTAATTTTCTATTCTGATTATTTTATTTTCCTATAATACTCTACGGGCAGTAATTAATATTACGCAGTGGCACACGGGGAACATATGTTTGCCAAACTGTATTTATTAGTGTAATATGTAATTAACTAACAAAAAGGAGTTGATTTATTGGGAAATAAAGAGTGTGAAAGAACGCAGATAGAAAACTTGAAAAATAGATTGAATAAGATGTTGAAGGAAAGTGACGGTAGGATCGACAAGGATATAATAGAAGTTAGCAAAGAATTGGACAAATTAATTTTACAAGAATTTAAGAATAAGAAAAAATAAAAAACACCTTCATATGTAGGTGTTTTTTATTTATAAAATTATTATCTGGTATTTTAACATAAAATAGCTATACTATAGTATATACGGAATAATATGAAGGAAATAAGATATGGGAAGGTCATGCGAATTGTTTGCAACAGATACGGATGGGGCATTATTAGTTGTATAATTTTGTATTATTAAATATAATATCAATAGGTTTTGGTCTGTTTGCACATAAATAAAGGAATCCACAAGGAGGTATAGAAGTATAATTTTGATATATTATATTAATATGGAAAGCAGGTATAAAAAATGAATAAAAGCATAAGAAGTTTAGAAAATATGCCGTTAAATATTAAATTTTTATATAGTAGTATATTGAGTTCCATGGTTTGTGCCGGCGGCAGCTATAATCAATTAAAACTGGCGGGGTTTTATAGGATTATAAACAAGATTAAATTACCTCTCAGAGAACGAATTCAATTGATGAATTTTATTATTACAAAACAAGTAGATTTTCCGACAATGTGCGAAGGATTGGATTTAGATGATTATTTAAATGATCAGGAGAAAAACATTTTTCGCTTTTCTTTAATGAAAGATTTAATTATTATCATGAAATCGGATTATATTGATACAAATAATGAGAAAAAATTATTAAAGGATATTCAAAATTATTTTCATATTTCCGACGAGCAATTTTCTTTTTTTAGCAGGGAGTATGAATCGGACCGCCGTTTTTTTGACGATATTACAGATGATTGGGAATTTAAGAACATAGCTGTAAATACCATATCAACTGCGGCAGCATTGGGTATCCCATTGGTTATTTTAAATTATAGCGGAACATTTAAGGGATTGGGCACATTCGGAATAATTTCCGGCCTCAAGGCTTTAGGGATGAACAAAAGAACGAAAAGGGGTTCAATTTTATTAGGATTAACTTCATCAATTTTATTGAGTATTACAACATATAAAATAATAAAATATATTTTAAGTGTTAAAAAGGATGAAAAAACTAAATTAATTCAATTAATGAGGGAGGATATAGAAAAATTACATGAAGGTACAAAGGATATTATATATGAAGATATTGAATATTTTACTAATCGGGCGGTTGAGATCAAGGACAAAGATAGTCAGGATTTAGGTAGCATATTGAAAATGATAGATATTCTTAAAAGGGCGGTAGCGACCTTAGAAAATACAGAGGCCATGATCATTTAATTTTATCGATAGTGTTATATATATGTAAATTTAAAATCCGATAAAAAAATGTTTGATTATGATCTGAAACATATGGCCTGTATATTGAGGAGGAAACAAATGTTAGACCAAAGACTCATTGAAGATATAATCATGGTTGCATTATCAACAGGCGGTGATTTTGCAGAGATATTTGTCGAAGATAAATATAATACGGAAATTACCATGATAGGCGGTAAAGTGGAGAATAGTATTTCGGGCAGGGATTTCGGTATTGGAATCAGAATTTTTAAAGGATTTAACAGTGTATATGCTTATACAAATCAACATAACAGGGATGCTCTGATTGATACGGCTATTAAGGCCGGTGATGCTATACGGGGGACCAAACAGGATGTAGTATTAAATTTCATAAAATATAATTATAAAAATATCAATCCGATAGAATATTTACCGAATAAAATCAGCAAAAATAAAAAGGTTGATATAATAAGAGAGGCTTATGAGGCTGCGGATAATTATAGTGATAGTATATCCCAGGTTATAGTGAGATATTTAGATTATAATCAAAATATACTTGTTGCTAATTCCGAAGGAAGATTTGCGGAAGATGAGAGGGTAAGAACAAGGATTGCAATTCAGTCCATAGCATCAAGAAATAATGAGATGCAAACCGGTTCATGCAGCCCCGGAGCACATATGGGTTTTGAATTTTATGACAAAATAGATGTTAAACAATATGGGAAAGAAGCTTCTAGGATTGCGGTTACAATGTTGGATGCAAAGCCATGTCCCAGCGGCAGATTTCCGGTAATAATAGACAATAAATTTGGCGGAGTTATATTTCATGAGGCTTGCGGCCATGGGCTGGAGGCCACATCAGTTGCCAAAAAAAGTTCTGTCTTTGCCGACAAGATGGGGAAACAGGTAGCAACAAATATTGTTACCTTCATAGATGACGGTACAATTCCGAATGCATGGGGGTCCTCTAACATTGATGACGAGGGGGAGCCCACCAAAAAAAATATATTGATAGAGGATGGTATTTTAAAAGGGTATATGATAGACAAATTAAATGCCGGGAGAATGGGAATGGATGTGACGGGCTCCGCACGAAGGCAATCATATAAATTTGCCCCTACATCCAGAATGACAAATACATATATAGCAACGGGTAAATCTACCCCGAAAGAGATAATTTGCAATACGGAATTTGGTATTTATGCAAAATATATGGGCGGGGGCTCTGTCAACACCGCTACCGGTGATTTCAATTTTGCCGTTATGGAGGGCTATCTTGTTAAAGATGGTAAAATGGGTAAACCTGTGAGGGGGGCAACATTA
Source organism: Alkaliphilus sp. (assembly GCA_023230535.1). GTDB lineage: Bacteria > Bacillota > Clostridia > Peptostreptococcales > Natronincolaceae > JAAZJW01. The sequence continues at coordinate 4,514 of JALNXC010000045.1, forward strand.
ATAGGAAACGGTCCTGATATACTTTATAAAATCGATATGATAGGCAATAATTTGGAATATGGACAAGGTATGTGCGGTTCCGTCAGTGGTAGTGTGCCTACCAACGTTGGGCAACCCATGATCAGAGTGAGTGAAATTACCGTTGGTGGTAGAAGCGAGGAGAAATAGTATGCATATGGATAAATTGAAGGAATTAATTTTTGAATATGGTAAAAATGAAGGGTTTACCGATATGGAAGTATATTATGAGAGTAGCAGCAGCTTTAGCTGTAAAGTTTTTAAGGGGGAAATAGATGATTATTCCATATCAAAAGAAGGAGGTATAGCCTTCAGGGGGGCTCTTAATAATCGGATGGGATATTCCTATACGGAAAAGGTCGATGAAAGTGCAATAAAAGTTTTGATCAAGATAGCAAAAGAAAATGCTCAAATAATCGAAAATGAAGAGGAAGAAATTATATTTAAGGGTTCACAAAAATATGAAGATACAGATTTGTATTCCGGCGGTCTCGCAGAAATATCCACGGATAAAAAACTTAATTTTATAAAAGAACTTGAGAAGGAAGCCTATTCTATGGATAAAAGGGTTATAAATATAAACAATTGCATCTATAGTGATCATGAAAACGAAAGAAGGATATATAATACCAAGGGATTAAATAAAAATGAAAAATCAAATGTTGTATTTTCTTATATCTCGGCTGTTGTGCAGGAAAATAGCGACATTCAAAGTGCCGATGCATTTAAAATATATCGGGATTTTAAAGATTTTAATGCCGGATTTTTAGCAAAACGGGTGGTAGATAAAGCCCTTTCTTATTTAGGGGCAAAACCTGTAGAAAGTAAAATCTATACTATTTTGTTAGAAAATATTGCAAGTGCAAATTTATTGGAGACGTTTGCAGGTATTTTTTCGGCCGATAATGTTCAAAAAGGGCGTTCTTTATTAAAAAACAAACTTGGAGAAGCGATAGGAAGCATATCTCTCAACATCATAGATGATCCGTTTATGGTTGACGGGGTGGCAAGCCGTTCATTTGATAGTGAAGGGGTTGCAAGTGAGAGAATATCATTAGTTGAGGAGGGGATATTACAGTGCTTGCTCCATAACCTGAGGACAGCTAAAAAAGATGGCGTTGAATCCACAGGGCATGGATATAAAGCCTCTTATAAAGGAACAATGACGGTTGCCCCCTCTAATTTATATATACAACCGGGCTTAAACACATATGAAGATATGATATCCTCTATGAATGAGGGCCTGGTCATTACAGAATTACAGGGTTTACATTCGGGAGCAAATACCGTTTCGGGGGATTTTTCGTTGGCAGCCAGGGGATATTATGTTAAAGACGGAAAAATAGAAAACCCGGTCAATCAAATCACAATAGCCGGCAATTTTTACGAAGTATTAAAAAACATTGAAATTATTGGTGAAGATTTAATGTTTGCAATGCCTAACGCAGCTTATATCGGTTCACCTTCGTTAAAAATAAAAAATATAGCCGTTGCCGGAGAATAAATAATAGGATAGTAAAATATAATTCGGGTGGAATAAAGTTCCACCCGAATTATATTTCTTAAAATCAACAGTATTTAAAACATTTAAGAAGGGAACCTGTGTAATTTTATAACATCATAATTAAAATTTTTATTTTAAATTATTTTTGTTGTTGCTCCATTCCCATTGATTGTTGCACATATTGTGGTTCCTCGCCTCCGACAAAATTCAAACGGGCTTGTAATGCTTGAACAGAATTTGCCAAATTTGTCGCAAGTTGACTAAACATTTGCTTAGCTTGTTGGTCTTCGGTATCCAGTGAAAATGTTCTAAAATCAGCCTCAAGACTTTTAGCAGATGCCAAAGCTTGCTCCAGTTTGTTATACGTAGTCATAGATAACATCCTCCTAAATTATATTTTTTAGCTGTAGAGAAATTTTATAGGTTGAATCTTTTATTAGTATGTGAATATTTGCTTTTTTTATTATTATAAAAAGTTAAAATTAATTACAATAGGTGTAAAATATAATATATATTACATCCATAATACCAATTAATTTTACATAATAAAAAATAATAATGAAAAAATAAAGGATGGGGAGGTGTAAATGTTACAGAAATAGATAAAGATGATTTGTTGAGTCCGTTAAAGGAATAATTTTCACGATCCGTATTATTTTATAGCATTGGTTTATCGGATAAGTTTTACTAATAATACAAATTTCACTCTCCTTAGTAAAATTTACAACGTGTAAAAAAGTATAACTTACAAATAATAAGGGTGTAGCATTTAGCTACTAATTTATTCAAAGTACAATTAGAGAGGAGATAGAATATTATGCCAAGCAGCGGTGGCGGTAGTAGCGGATCAAAAAGAATACTGGTTCCGGAAGCTAGACATGCGTTAAACTCCATGAAAATGGAGATTGCTAACGAACTTGGTTTAACTGATTATGACAAAATTGACAAAGGCAATTTGACATCCAGACAAAATGGATATGTTGGAGGTTTTATTACCAGGACATTAGTTGAGCAGGCACAAAGATCATTGAGTGGAAAATAATAATTACTAATATAAGAAATCAGGTGGAGCATATATGATGTTCCACCTGATTTTTTATTGGGTTAAAATTTGAAGGTTGTAAAATCGTAGTATTTAAAGTAAACTGATAATGTAAGAAAAAATTGGAACAGTCTTTTAGGCAGGTGAGTAGATTGAATATTGATACCAGGTTATTGAAAAAAATAGATTATGGGTTAATAATAATAGTATTATTGATTTGTGTTATAGGGATTATTGCAGTTAACAGCGCCACATATAGTTTAGGCAGTGAACGTTATATAAAAATCCAAATTGCTTCTATAATAATGGGAATGGTATCCATAGTCGTTATTTTGTTGATAGATTATAATACGCTTTCTAAAATATGTATGCCTATATATATTATAACAAACTTAATGCTTCTTTCCGTACTTATATTTGGAAAAGGAAGTGAGGAATGGGGAGCATCGCGTTGGATCAGGATTGGAAGTTTCGGTTTTCAACCGGCGGATTTTGCAAAATTAGCAATTATAATATGTTTGGCAAAGTTTTTAGATGATAACAAAGAGATGCTTCATAAACCGATAGTTGTTTTTAAATCCTTGTTATTTGTCGGTGTGCCTATGGCATTGATCCTTGCACAACC
>JALNXC010000046.1 GCA_023230535.1 Alkaliphilus sp.
ACAGATTCTATTACGGCAGGAGACCCAATTTATGTAATCGACCCGGAAACTTGTATTGATTGTGGTGCATGTGCAAACGTCTGTCCTGTAGATGCTCCGAAACCTGAATAAAATTCAACAAAAGAGTAGGATTAGGTGCTTTCACATAGGGATTGAATAAATCCTAAGTGAATAGTCTTAAAAATCAGCACAGTTAAGGCCACATTGGGGAATAAAATCTCCGGTGTGGTCTTTATTTTATACTAAGCCGAAATATTTTTCAAAAATAGTATTTTTGAAATCGATTCTGAACGGCAGGACATTACCGTCATTTATAGCATCTACCATGGTATAGGTATGGAGTTTTTCTCCGAATACTTGCTCCGTTGTTGAAAAAGCGGGATTGCGCCCCGATGGTGCATTAGCTGCAAAGATAGGTGTCCCTGTAAAGCCAAATATATGGTAGTTTTTAAAGCTTTTGATGATGGCCTTATGCATTTCCCCGAACTGGGATCTGTGACATTCATCAAAGATCAAAATTACATGTTTATTATAGATATCGTGTTTCTTATTCCTTTTGATAAAAACATCTAATTTTTGAATGGCGGTCACTATGATTTTATAATCTTCATATCCTCCACGCCGGTTTTTATTCTCCAATTGCCTCTGCAGGACCTTGGTAGAACTATTACCGTTAGCAGCTCCTTTTTCAAAGCGATCATATTCCTTCATGATCTGATAATCCGGGTCTTTTCTGTCTACCACAAAAATAACCTTGTCTATTGTAGGTATCTCTGTGACCAAGATAGCCGCCTTAAAAGATGTTAAAGTTTTGCCGGAGCCCCGGTGGCAAAATAATGGAGCCCAAATGTTTAATCTAGCCCGCATTACCTTTTACTTTATTAAACTAAGTCATAATAAGATAAATATTTACAGATTGGCTACATAACTCTAACTGTTTACTAAGTTTTATTGGTTAATTTCCTCACCTGTAATAGAATTAAATACAAATTGCTTTACAACTTCTTTGGTATCATAAGTGTATTTTGTGAATTTTATCTCTTTTTGGTTTTCATGGTAGCTCATTTCATAAACCATACGCACACCGTCTTCTATAATTTCTTTTGTGCCTATGAAATATGGATAATAACTATGTACCTTATAAAAATCTTCAAGTCTGTTAGATACCTCTACAGAAACGCCCAAATCAGCAAGTAAAATGTGCTCAAAATCTCTATAATCACCAATGTCCGCTTTGCGACCAATCTTAGAAAGATATTCTTTTGCATAGACCCATTCTTGCTCTGTTAAATTCTTTCTATCACTGTCATTTTCACCAAAAATTCTATTATGATATTTTAAAGGAAACATTTCCTTAACAGATGAAGCATAGCCACTACCATCTTTAGGATATTTAATATCAACTTCATTATTGTTTTTTAAGGTAACAACAGCAGGAATAATGCCAGTACCCGAATTTTTCTCAAAATTATTGTTTACAAAGCCATAGTAACCAACCATTGTTAAAGTATATATTTTTGTAATATCACCATCTTTTTCTGTTCCTAAAACAATATGTCCTTCTCCAAAACATTCTTCATCTAAATAGCGATTAACTGTGTCAGAAAGAGCCCTAATAACTGCTTGGTCATGGCTTAGAGTTTTGTTATTTGCATAGTAAGATTCTGCCTCACTATAATACACATGAATAATGTCGTTTCCTATCCCATGAAAATCTGTGGAGCCTGTACCATACAGCGGTTGAATATCTAAACGAATTAGCCAATCTCCTTCTTCTATGACACCCTGTTTATTATAATAAATCTGTCGACCTTCATTGTATTTTCTATCATTTCTGGATAGCTCAATAGCGTACCTATCGGCAGGGGTTCCGCAAAGGGCTGCAATTTCATTTGTTGGTAAATACTTGAGTGCTTCTAAGAAAGAATACAGTTGGAAAATTTGTTCTTTTGGAGCAAGGCAATTAGTAGGCTCAGTTATGAAAAAGTTATTTTCCTCATTAAAAACACGAAGTTGCGATTCTTTGCAGTTAGCACCTCTCATATCATATAAAAATTTGACAGCTCCACTCTTTACAAAGGTAAAATCTTTGGATACCACCAATCCAAAATTATCTGGTGGCAAATAAAGGGCGGAAGGATCCTCATCCACAAGTTTACCTATGGTTTTTGTAATTTCAAATGGTTCCAAATCAGATAGATAATTTCCAGTCATGGGAAATTCTCTACTCATCTTTTGGTTAGTAGCAAATCCAATTCCAAAAGAAAATACTGCAATTATAGCAACTAATACCACCCAAAATTTTGGCTTTTTATAGTTTAATACATTCTCAATTCTTTCCTTTGTATCACCCTCACCAAAGGCAAGAGGAGTTGCATGGATTATTTTTTTATGTGCAGAAAACTGTAAAAGAGACTGGGAATATTCTGCTCTAATGTCAGTGTCCATATTCTTCATCACCGCTTCATCGCAAGAAAGTTCCATATCCTTACCCGAAAGAACAAAAGCAATCCAGACCAAAGGATTAAACCAATGTAAAGATAAAGCAATAAAGCCTAACATCCTTGTGATATGGTCTAACCTTTTTATATGGCATAATTCGTGGGCAATAATATATTTTTGTTCATTCTCTAAAAGTGAAGATGGAATATAAATTTTGGGACGTATCATACCAAGTACAAAGGCCGTGGAAATATGATCAGTAAGATAGATGTTGTCTTTTACCGGAGTCGATGTAGCTAAGCTACGTTTCAGTTTTCTATAAGAAATCACGCTGTAAATAGCCATCACAACAATGCCTAAAATCCATATAATCTCACCTATAAATAGCCAAATCTGGATAGGATTAATACTTGCACCTATATCTGTCGGGACAGGCAAAATTGGATTTATCACATTATCAATAACTGCCATTCCTGTGCTAATCTGGGGTGCTTGGCTGTAAATAATATCTTGTGGAATTGGTTGTTTGGCAACAGGAATAAGGCTTAAGGCACTCTCGAAGGACAAAGGGCAAAGTAATCTTAACAGTACCACACCCCACAAGGCATAGGAGAAAATCTTAGGCGTTTTTTTTAAAACTAGTCTTGCTAACAGCACTAAAATAATCACATAACTTGCAACAAGACTCATATTGAGGACTGATAAAAATAATTTATCAAGCATTATTTTCCCTCCTTGTATTTATCAATAAGCTCTTGTATTTGCTTAACCTCAGAACTGGTGGTATAAGTGTAATACCAAAGTATGCAAGATTCATTTCTGGATGTTTTAACGAATGCCAATAGCAACGAATTGAATTAAATTCAGGCAATAACGGTTCGATAAAATCATCATTTATTTTAATATACTTAATTCCAGGTTCGTATCCATCAAATCTTTGGCTTACTTTAGGATCATTTTCAATGATCCCAAACTCATGATATGCCATATTTGCCCAGCCCCTTGGTTTAAATAATTTCATTACTAATAAATTTACTTGTATTCATCAAAGAAACTTAGATTCTCTACTTCTATTTCCAATCTATATTTTTAATTATACCTATTTCTTAATATACCTCGTATTTTTACCTTTTCCTATTTTTTTAATAATTCCTTCATCAATCATTTCCTTAATTGTATTTATTGCATGGGTAGATTTTATCCCCATAACTCTTTCTATATCTTTTCTTGTGATTTCATTTTGTTCCTTGAATAAATTTATTATAGGCAGATATTTCTGGTCTAATATATTCTGCTTAGAGCTATTAATAGGTTTAACTTCCCTGTTGAAATTTGGCAAAATAACTCTAAAGGCCCCTTGGGCATTTTCAAATATAGGCTCTAAGCCTGAATTCCTATAGCTGGAAATTATTTTACTTATGCCGGTTCCATAGGCTTCTATCAATTTTAATCTGTAAAATAGGGCTGCTAATTTTTCATTTCTAGCTTGTGATGCACCCATTTTTGCTGCTTCCAAAGATAAACCTGGCACCAATCCACCTAGGGAAATCATTTCTAATCGATCTGAATATATATTAACAAGCGTACTTCCACTAAAAGAATAATCTCTATGAACTATAGCATTTAATAAGGCTTCTCGAATTGCATCTTCTGGATAATCTCTTACATCAACCCTCATTAAATCATGAAAGCTGGCTTTTGTTCCATTATAGAAATCGATGAGCCTATAGGCTTCAGAAAGCTGTGCAAATAAAGAACCAGAAATTTCTTTCCTATCTTTAAATATTGATTTATCTGAACCTTGAAAAATTGCAACCTTTATAGAGTGCTTGCATTGGTCTGATAAAAGCAGTCCCATATTGGTGTAAATTTTATCCGATGTCATAATTCCTAAGTTTTCCATTTGTATTTGTGTAAAATCTATTTTTCTTTCTGCAAACTCTTTAGACAAAGTATTAAAAGTCAAATTTTGTAGCAAAGACCGACTTGTTTCAAAAGAATCACCATCTGCATCTTTTATCATGCTACGAATTGCATCTTCAGTAGCTGGTGATGATGCTGTGCCACTTCGGACATAAACACCAGATGGCTTAATACCTTTATCCAGCAAATAATATGGCTTTTTAGTTCCTTCTTCAACAATTATTCTAATAATTGTTTTCCCGCTAAATTCCAATAATTCCACCCTTGTAAACATTAATATATCTGGTTTTATGCTGTCTTTGAGGCTATTTGATATTTGCTGCATTACATAATTAGCATCATGGACTCCAATGATATCACCATTATCTGACACACCAATATAAATCTCACCACCTCTAGTATTAGCAAAAGCAATAACTTCTTTTCTAATGCTAGGTGTATATATCTCCTTTAACTCAACACTTTCATTTTCACTAAGCTTCATTCTATCACCCATTCCGCCAGTATTCTATCAGTATCTACCAGTATTCTATCAGTTAGTATGCGGTATTACAAGTTTTTTTAATCATTATTTTTATAATCCTATGCAAAAATCTCTTAAATTTACTTAAAAGTTCCTGAAACCCTTCTGCTTATTAAGCATTAAACTAGATAATCAATCTATATCTGCATCTATCAATTCATGGCTATTTTTTGCTGGCCGAATAGAAAACCCTGTTACTTTATCTTCTACAAAATTATAAATTAGCAAAAAACTTTGAACATCTTTTGCTTCATCATTATGAGTAGCAACAAGAAATAGATAGTTTTCAGTTCCTTTGGTCCATTCCCTTGTCATAACATTATTATCACCCTTAAATAAGGATATATGGTAGTCATCTAAATTTATATCAAAATCAAAATACTTCTTTGTATACTCTAAGGCTATAAGACTAAGCTTTTCTTTCAATTTATCATGTCCTTTTCCTTTTGAAAGCATGATATGAGGGGGGCTAGCTAAGTCTAATTGATTTATTAATTTGCTATAGATAAAAATAAGGATAAAAAGTATAAGAATAAATAAAATTTTTTTCTTTTTTATACTTGACACTAAGGCACCTCCTATAAATAATATAATAAAATTCCTCTTACTCTATAGATTTAAAATATTATTTATTTTTTTCTTTCTTTTTTTAAATTTATTATAGAAATTATCTATTGAGGCCTCTGGTCCTAAGTTGGGAGCAAGCTTTCCCACTCATCATATTTTTCATCATACCACTCTTCTATTTTATTCATACTTTCCCTCCTCTTCGCTAATTTGTTTTTATCAATTGTGTCTCCTAATTTAGCAGCTATGCAACTGATGTTTATGGTAATCTGAAAGTACAACAAAAATACAAAAAGTAATTGCCGGCACTAGCTTTAAATTATACCCTATTAAGTAACTACACTTATAGGGAGGAAAGGAAGTGCTGACAATTGCTCAAGTTAATTATATACGAGAATTATATTTTTTAGAAGGCAAAACTTATTCTGATATATGTAAAGCGACCGGGAAACTTGCATCGATTGTGGCGCATGTGCGGATGTATGTCCTGTAGATACTCTGAAACCTGAATAAAATTCAACAAAACAGTAAGATTAAGTGCTTTCACATAGGGATTGAATAAAATCCAAGTAAACAGCCTTAAAAATCGGCACAATTAAGACCACATTAAAGAATAAAATCTCCGGTGTGGTCTTTATTTTATACTAATCCAAAATACTTTTCAAAGAAGGCTAAGAGCTTATCTATTATATTTTGTTTTTTAACAGTCCTGTCATCGGAAGCAAATCTTGATACCGGTGGCATTATCCTGTCTACAGCCGTTCCTGTTGTCTTCATAATACCATCTCTGAAGGCATTTTCTATAAATTTTCTGGTTTCCTCTTCCTTCAGATTTTCTTCTTTGATCAGTTCTTCCGTATCTTTATCTCTATTTTCACTTAAAAACTCTTTCCAGGCTTCATCCACTTGAGTAGAAATGTTGACCTGTTCTATAAATCTTTCAATAAGATCTTTTTTACTCCTGAGTTCAATGCTTGAATTTATAGCTTTATCAATGGTAGTAAGAATATCCTTATCCTTACAATTAGAATCCTTATATTTAGCTACTAACATCAGGATATAATCTATATTGACTTCTATCTGTCTGATAAGTTCTATTTCAAAGATTATATCATCATTTATGTTTTCCTTGTCTCCTGATTGACCCCCCTTAAAATCTTGATACAAGTCGATATACATGCTCTGATAATCCTGCAGGTCTCTTTCGGCAAGAAGGCTGTCATTTTCAAACCCATCAAAAGAAGTCAGTATATTTCTCAGCTTCAGTATTTTACCAAAGAGCCTGATAAATTCTTTTTGATCAATCTCGCCCACGATAGGCTGCCCCAGTTTATAATCTGTCCTTAACCTCTCTACGAGCTCTCTATAACCCGCTTGATGAACTCCATCCTTATCATAACCTTCATAGTATTCTTTATAGGTTCTAAGAAGAACTATTCCACCTGCGTCCTTATCTCCAAAAAGGGCTATGGCCCTATCTATTTCTTCCTTCAAGTCCCTGAAACAAACAATATTCCCAAAAGATTTGACACTGTTTAATATCCTGTTAGTTCTGGAAAAAGCCTGTATCAAACCATGCTGTCTCAAGTTCTTATCCACCCATAAAGTATTTAATGTGGTGGCATCAAAGCCCGTTAAGAACATATTTACCACTATTAAGATATCTATCTCCCTATTTTTCACCCTCAGGGATAGGTCCTTATAGTAGTTTTGAAATTTGTCCGAAGATGTATCATAATTTGTGTTAAAAATACCATTATAGTCTTTTATCGCTGATTCTAAAAAATCTCTGGAAGATTGGTCTAAATCATCAGTATTTAAATTCTCATCTTCCAAGATACCATCTATCGCTTCCTCATTCGGAGAAAATGAAAAAATAATGACAATCTTTAAGTCCTTCTCTTTTTCCCCCATCTGTTTTTTTAATTCCTTATAATACTTGATAGCCATGGGAATAGAGGCTACTGTAAAAATAGAATTAAAGCCTGCCAACCTTCTGGTCTCTCTTTTTTCTACCCTTTTCTTAGAACCTTTTACTTCCTCCTCCCATTTGGCCGTATATGAATAATAACTTTGCCTCTTGGTCTTTTGATCAAAATGATCCAGGATATAGTCCACAACGTCCGTTATCCGTTTTGGTGCGGCTAGAGCCTTCTCCCTATCTATGGCATAGACTTTTTCATCTATTATATAGGCAGGCGGTTTTATAGTATTGATGAAATCAATTCTAAAAGGCAGGA
>JALNXC010000047.1 GCA_023230535.1 Alkaliphilus sp.
GAAGCCCGCACCCGCCGATGTACCTAATATGTCCGGCGAAACCATGGGATTTTTAAACATCCCCTGATAAACTGCTCCCGACACTGTCAGAGAACTTCCCACTATCATAGCGGTTATTATTCTGGGTATCCTCACCTGGAATATTACGGTTTCAATAACCTTAGGAAGATCTATATCTACCCTTAAAATTTTTGAGACTATTTTTAAAAACAATATTGTGATCGTCTCTTTAACTGTTATAGAATATCTTCCTAATGTAATAGATATAAAAAATGCTATTATCGGTATCAAGACTAATATCAAGAATTTATATTTGTTGCCGACCTTTTTTTTCTGCGTCTTCCGTGTTTCTTGTACTTCCTGTGCTGCGGTTACCATTGCGGGTTTCTCCCTTCCGACCTTTGAACTACATTCCTCAGATTTTATAAATTTATAACAAATAAATCTTCTGAATCCCTGTATAGGCAAAAACTTTAAAACCCTGCCTATTTTTAACGGCTCATTATAATTTGAAAAAATATAAGCCTTCTCCCATCAGGAAAAGGCTTAACAAAAAAACATATACTAAAAATAAAGTACATTATTTTTTATATATTAAGTCTCCTTTCCTAACACGGGAGGCATAAAGGTTTTCCCCCATACCCTATCGGTCCTTCTACCATAGCAACAAGGTTCTTTAGGTAGAAAAGACTCGGAGAACTAAGTCTCTATTAATTTTTATATTTAGTAATACCGACAAATATTATATTTATTATTACGGCTATTTTGATCGCATTATTATGCACCCTCATTTTTTTCTATCACTATTTTACTCGCAGATTTTTCATAAAAATGATAGCCTGAGCCTGCTTCAGCCAATATATCCAGCAATTCATCAGATTTTGTCACGGCAACACTGCCTATTTTTGTTATCCCCCTTCTAAAAAAGGCATCGGGCAGAATACTCGCCGTAGGGCCCACCACTATAATCTCCGCTCCTTCCTTTGCCATGGATATTAACCTCTCCAACGTATCGTTGATTATTGTGGTTCCCGTAATAATTATTAAATCTGATTGACCTAAGGCCTCATGAGCCTTATCGACAGGTACATAATGATCCAGTTCATCTTCTTTTAATGTCTTCGGGTCTAATTCCAATATAAAAAACTTGTTGTCTTTATTTTGCTTTAGCATCTTAATATAAGGTATCAGGGCACCTACAACCGTCACAGTTTCATGTTGTAATATCGTGTCTTCACCCACCGGATCCGCATCATATGTTATTTTATAATTTTTATCATAACCTTTTTGATTCCAACAGGTTGCAGATAAGGCATTTAAAACCGCTATCCCCAAGGCCTTTTTCAGAACGCCTCCTTTAAACATGCCCTCAATAAAATATTCGGCTTTTTTGCCTATTATTTTGCCTGAAAGGGGCATCTCCTTTGCGGAGCTTGGACAGCAAACCGCCTGAGGTATATCCTTAATAGGCGTAAAGCAGATTCCGCCTTCCCCGTTACTGAGTTTGACACCTGTGAAAAACAAACCTATCACTGCACGCTCAACTGTTATATCGTTCATCTCTTCACCCAATATGGCCTTGACTTGATCTATCGTTTCGTGAAGTATTTCATTAGATTTTTCCGCCATTTTTAGTACCCGGTTTCTACTGCCCATTAATTTCCCTGCTAAAAACCGGGATCTTCACCGCCTCTCTTTTACATTCCTTATTTAATAATATTGCCTTATCCTTGATTGTTTCTTTACCAATTATTACATTATACGGCCTAAAAAAATATAAGCCTTTTTCTGTTAGAAAAAGGCTTGATAGCAAAGACATGTACTCAAAATCAAATACAATGCTTATTTTATATATCTCCTTTCCTAACACGGGAGGCATAAAGGTTTCCCCTATACCCTATCGGTCTTTTCATCGTATAACAGAGTTCTTTAGATAAAAAAGACTCGGAGAACTGAATTTCTATTAAATTTTACACTTTGAAAACAAAATACGGTTTTTTGTATTATCTGTAATAACTTTGTTTTTCTATTTCAACCATATTCAGTAAGAGTTTAACATAGTCCACCGGCAATGTCAATAAATATTTGTGTTCGTTTTTCCCGGCTTTTTTCCTCTGTTTATTCCTCTGCTCCTTCATCCGTTTCTTCTTCTGCCTTTTCTACATCTTCTACCGCTTCTTCATCCACTGCTTCCGCATCTAATTCTTCTTCTAACTCTTCTTCTATCTCTTCTTCTACCATATCTTCTACCAAAGTCAAAGATGCTATGAGCCTATCCTTTTCCTCTGCAATTTCAATGTTTTCATCTTCTCCTATATTCAGATCCGCTATTGTCAGAAAGTCTTTTTCCTTTAACTTGGATACGTCCAACTCCACCCTATCCGGTAGATATCTTGGATAAGTTTGAATTTCTATTTCATTTAGAAGCATTTCTACAAACTGTGATGATGTCTCCACGTCTTCACGATTGACCAATCGTATGGGCATTACCATCTTAATCTTTTCCTTTTCATCCAATGTTTGAAAATCTATGTGTATTACCTTTCTATCGACAATTCCTCTTTGCAATTCTTTAATAATTACAAAGTTTTTTTCACCTTCAAGATCCAGGCTTATCTTAACATTTTGACCAAACCTTGAAAGCATTCTTATTACTTCTCTCTCATTAAACAGTATCTCCTTTGTCTCCGCACCCCTGCTATAAACTACGCCCGGTATCTTTCCGCTTTTTCTGGCTTTTCGTGCCTCATTTTTTCCCGTAGTTTTTCTTATCTCGGCATTTAATACTGGTGTTGCCATAAATATTCCTCCTTAAACTTTGCAATCCATTATATCATCAAACAATCCGACAAAATGTTTTTCCCCAGATAACAAGCATTTGCTATTTAATTTCGCTCACTATAAAGGAAAACACATCATAAAAATACAATGAGATTACATTTGTAAAGCTAAACTGCTTATTTATATACTGATCCTTTATATTAATCTATAGTATACGGCAACAAAGCTATATGTCTGGATCTCTTGATTGCTTTTGTCAATTCTCTTTGGTGAATTGCACAATTGCCCGAAATTCTTCTTGGTAAAATTTTGCCCCTTTCAGTTACATATTTCTTTAATTGTTGTACATCTTTATAATCAATATTTTTTGTTTTGTTAGCACAGAAAACACAAATTTTTCTTCTTGTTCTACGCCTTCTTCTATTATCGCCTACCACATCCTACCTCCTATTCTTTAAAATGGGACATCTTCGTCCTCATCCATCGCTTGAAATTCATTGATATCTATATCGATATCTTCAAAATCATCCTCCTGTTCCTGTTTAATGGGAACCGTTGTCCTTCCTCCCCTGTCACCCCAGTCCAAAAACTTTACGGTATTTGCCACAATTTCCGTAATATATCGTTTTTCTCCGGTCTGCGTCTCATAAGATCTATTTTGAAGCCTTCCTTCAATCGCCACTAATCTGCCTTTTGCTAAGTAATTAGCACAATTTTCCGCTATTTTTCCCCATACCACTATGTTAAAAAAATCCGCTTCTCCATCTTTCGAAAAAGGTCTGTTTACTGCTACACTGAAATTAGCTACAGATTTTCCGCTCTGAGTAAAACGCAGTTCCGGATCCCTGGCAAGACGTCCGATTAAAATTACTCTATTCATTTTTCCCCCACCTTTAATATTATTCTCCTATTTTAACAATCAAATGTCTCATGACTTCATCCGAAATTTTCAGATTTCTGTTCAATTCATTTATGATTTCAGTCCCGGAATTAAAGTTTACTAAAACATAGTATCCTTCATTGATTTTATCAATTTCATAGGCCAATTTTCTGTTGCCCCACTCGTCAACATTTTCAATTGTTCCCTCAACTTCGATGATGTCTCTGAGTTTTTCCAACAATTGGGCCCTTTTTTCTTCCCCAACACTGGGTTTTAGAATATACACCAATTCATACTTGTTCATTTTAACACCTCCCTCTGGACTCAGCGGCCCTGCTTTTCACAGGGCAGAGAAATGATTTTCTCACGTCGAAATATTATATCATTTGATTATATTATTTGCAAATTTGCTTTAAAATTAATCCTTTAAATTTTATTTCAAAATTATATTTTCATATGTATATTAATCAGAACTATGGGCAATCCTATAATTAAATAGCCCCCACAACAAGATAGATTATTATTCATTCCAATCTTCCCCTTATAATGAAGCAGAGGGTGATCAGACGATCACTCTCATTTTATTTTGTTTGATCCGGATCAGCTTCTTTTTTTGTTATTTTTCGTATCCTTTTTTCAAGCACGGGCCTGGAAAGCCAAATTTGTTTTTCACAACCCAAGCATTTTATTCTAAAATCGGCTCCGGTTCTCAAGATTTCAAATCTCTTACTTCCACAAGGATGTTGTTTTTTTAAATCGACTATATCTCCGACTTCCAACTTCATAGGCATTAAAATCACCTCTTTTCATCTGTTTCCGATTTTATTATTATCTTTTCATGGGGAATTTCTATACCTGCTTCATCCAAGGCTTCCTTGTACGTTTTTCTCATCAAACGCTCCACACCCCAGTGCTCCATGGGTACGGTTTTGGCTATGATTAAAATTGCAACACCGAACTTTTCCAGTTCCGATACGCCCAACACAGACGGACCTTCCAAAATTTTATCATTCTTCGCTCTTAATTTTTCGCCGGCTTTTTCGAGCACATCTATGGCATTATCAATATTTTCATCATAGGCAATAGATATTTCCACTAACGCCCTTGTTTTTCCACTGCTTTTATTAGCAACCCTGCTGATCTCCCCGTTAGGAATTATATGAAGGTTCCCGCCGAAATCCCTTATTTTAGTCACCCTCAATGCCATTTCCTCGACTATACCCTCGATCCCATTTATTTCAACATAATTGCCTACCCCAAACTGCTCTTCAAATAATATAAAAAAACCCGTTATAATGTCTCTTACAAGATTTTGAGCGCCAAATCCTAAAGCCAACCCACCGATTCCGGCAGTCGCTATCAGCCCCGTAACCTCTATTCCGAAAAATTTAATGATTGCCGTAAACGCTATAAAATAGATAATATATTTGACCGCACTTTTCATAAGGCCCTTCATGGTGTTTACCCTTATAAAGTCTATATCCCGTTTTGATTTTTTTTGTTTTTCAACGAACTTGTCAATGATTGAATTAACAACTTTAATGAGGAATCTCGCAATGATCATAATTAAAATTATTTTTATCGCTATCTTCGTAACCTGGGAAAATTGTTCCGAACCCCTCAAAAAATCTATATTTTCCTTGATTGTGCTTGCTAAAATTCTTCTAACATGTTCCATAAGTATTCCCTCATTTATTTTATATATTTAAATATTACAGCAAAACCCGTCTTGTTCAACGTATTTCATTTGTTGATCTGATATCAATCATATTGATTTGAAAATGGGCGAACCCCGTCCGCCCACACAAATAATTTTAAATCATATTTTTTTTCATGGTTTCAATCACTTTTTGGGCCATTTGTCTGTTTCCTTCTACTGTGGGATGTATGCCGTCAATATATAAATCTTCCTTTCCCTTCTTATTGACAGAATCATAAAATTCACTAAAAAAGTCCACTGCTTCCATTTGCTGTCTATGGCTAAAATATAAGATCCAGTTTCTGAGCAATGCTATCCTTTTATTGACCTCTTTTAGATCTCCGGCCATATTGAGAACCTGCTTCGCCATAGAAGGTATTAAAGGCATGGGCACACCTATTATAGGCTGTATTCTATAATGATACGCCTGATATACCATAGAAGCCAAATTAGAATATATTACGGCATCGGGTATTTGAAAAGCCAAGTCGTTAGAGCCTCCCATTATCAATACATATGCAGGCTTTTCTTCCACAACATCCTGTCCGAACCTGGATAACATTCCCCCCGTAGTATCTCCACAGATACCCTTGTTTTTAACCTCTATCTCTAAATTCTTTCCTACTATCTGCGGCCAACTGTTTTTTCTTGTCATTTTGAACCCGAAAGTCAAACTGTCTCCTATACAAACAAGTTTCAATTTTTCATCTCCCTATAAATTTTTCGTCTAACTATCAAACAGGCATGTTAAGAATTCCTCTTTGGTGATTCTTCCCAGATAATCGTCAATGGGAAAGTTTTCTAATGCTCTTTCCACTTCCGCCTCATCATATCTTATGCCTTTTAGCTTTTCCTCCAACACCGACACATCTTCTTTGCCGAAGAAATCTCCATATATCTTGCAGTTCTCTATCAATCCCTTTGTCACCTGAAGCCTCGCTTCCACACCGCCGCCGGTAAATCTTTTATAGCCTTTATAGTTGAACTTAGGGGACCTGCCAAAATTCCATTCCCATGTATTATATTTTTCATCCACCATCTTCTGTATGGCTTTTTTATCTTCCTTTGTCAATTCATAGATTTCAAGCGGTTTATTTTCATATTCAAATATGTTTTTTAATAGCAATTCTCTAAATTCAAATACATCGATATCTTCTTTTACATAGGGTTTAATATTAGTAACCCTGCTGGATACGGATTTTATGCCTTTTGATTCTATTTTATCCCTTTTAACCTTTAATGCCTTTGATAAAACATCCAACTCGGAATCAAAAAGAAGAGTTCCGTGATTTAATACCCTTCCCCTCACTATACTCTGTGCTACACCTGAAAATTTCTTGCCATCGATAGTGATATCATTTCTTCCCGATAATTCACAGGGTATTCCCAATCGCTCCAATGCCTTCAGAACGGGAATCGTATAAGCTTTAAAATCTATCTGGCCCAATGATTCCGCTTTTATGATGAAGGAGAAATTTAGATTTCCAATATCATGATAAACTGCCCCTCCACCTGTAACTCTGCGAACAACTTGAATATTATTTTCTTTGACATATTCCATATTGATCTCTTCAACAGTATTCTGATTTTTTCCCACGATTATTGAAGGGTTGCTTATCCATAACAGAACATAGCCGCCTTCTTCCAAATCTAAATTTTTAAAAACATATTCTTCAAAAGCTAAATTATATTGCGGAATTGCAGAATAATTTTCTATATATTTCATCTTTAACTCTCCTTTTCCCCTATAAATTTTATATTTATGTATGTTATTTTTTTAAATTATAACAGAATACAAATTGTTTATCAATAAAAGTAACCCGCAATTTTCCGCAATCATGCGTATCAGAGACTGAAAATCAGAGGCCGGGGACTAAAAAAACCATGGAAATTTCCATGGTTTTAATATTTGCTCTATTTTTAAAAGCCGCGCACCTCAATTCGACTCGCCTTCATAAGCGTTACCCAAATAGTTAGTTCAAATTAGGCACTCCTGCGGCACACGAAAGGGGCCACTTACCGCTGCTTCCTTCCGGACCTGACGGACTTCATGACTTTCCGTTGCGTAGGACCCAATCTTCATCACCACTTGCTCAGGCCGGCCCCACAAATGCAAAGCCTCCAAGAGGGCTTCGATCCTGCTATAGCGGATTGCAGGTTATAGGGCGCCGCTACTTCCCCATCTAGCACGGCAAACCTTTAAACTTTTTATATTTAATGGCGGAGAGAGTGGGACTCGAACCCACGGGGCCTTTCGACCTTACACGCTTTCCAGGCATGCTCCTTTCCAACTCGGTCATCTCTCC
>JALNXC010000048.1 GCA_023230535.1 Alkaliphilus sp.
AGTTAACCGGCACCATTGGGAACATCAAAGAAGCCGTCATATCCGAACCCGACAACTGGCGGGAGGACATAAACCACAAGATGAACACCATAGCGCTGCGGATCGGCGCAAACCAATACCGGGAAATCAGGGCTGAATCATACAGGTTACTTGAACAAAGGGCAGGAGTTTTACTCGAAAGACGGCTTGACAACAAAAAAGCCCGGATGCTAAAAGAGGGTGCAGGTAAAACAGCAATCAACAACACCCGGAAAATTGACGTAATTGACGAGGACAAGAAGCTCCGAGAGATTTACGGAAAGATTGTATCTGAATATCTAATCAAATATGTAGCGTGAAAGGAGGACAAGCCATGATCCCCAAAACCTGGCTACAACAAGACTTTATATTGATTGGCTTTTCCCGCGGCGCATTCATTTTGCTGATTATCGCCATCCTGCTGTATACGCTGCTGTGGTACAAGCTGGGCGTGTGGAAAGCCAACGGCGCATTGAAACGGTTTTGGTGGCGGTGGTTTTGGTGGGTGTATTACAGATAGTAAAGAAGGTGAAAATGTGCTAAAGATGAACGAACTATACAACATGGACTGCATGGATGGGATGAAACAATTTCCTGATAAGTACTTCGACTTGGCCTTGGTTGACCCGCCGTATGGGTTGGATTTAGCTAATATGAATATGGGCGCAGGCAAAAGCAAAAAGGCATCAAAAATCGAAAACAGAAAATGGCAACCAAAAAACTGGGACAAGGCAGTGCCAAGCAAAGAGTACTTTGACCATTTATTTAGAATTTCAGTCAACCAAGTTATTTGGGGAGGCAATTATTTCGACTTGCCACCTACACGCTGTTTTGTAATATGGGATAAAGGCCCAGGAATGAGAGGGCGAAGCTTTTCGGAATGTGAATATGCGTGGACATCGTTTAAGCACAGCGCGCGGATTATTGAGGAAAACCCCGTACAACCTGACCGTATTCATCCCACCCAGAAGCCCGTCAAGCTCTACGAATGGCTACTCACAAACTACGCAAAGCAAGGCGACAAAATCCTTGATACCCATGTCGGCAGTGCTTCAAGTTTAATAGCTTGCCATAATTACGGGTTTGAGTACATAGGTTTTGAGCTTGATCCGGATTACTACAAGGCGGCAAAAGAACGGATAGAGGCGGTTAAAAATCAGGTGAGTATGTTCACAAATAAACCAATTAGATAAGGAGGAACAGCAGTTTGAATACATCGGACTTTTTTAGAACACTCACAAAAGAAGAAAAAGAGGAACTGGACAGAAATAACGAGGAGTTTTTCCGACTCGCACGAAAGCCGGACAAGTCGGCGCAGGAATACGAGCGGATGAAAGAGTTGTCAGCGAGAAATAACGCCATAACGGCGTGGAAAGGGGTAAGCGATGGACATTGAAACGAAGATCCTTATCATTGCTGCGGCGTTTGCGTTTTTACTTATTTTGTTCACGGTTATTGTAAATTTCATCGAGCGGCCACTCAAAAGCCAATTTGAAAATCCAAAGGTAATAAACATTAGGAGGAGATAGCATGGGCGATTGGGGATATTTTGTTGTTTTGATTGTGACGGTAGGCGTTGCAATATTAGGAACATACGGGGCAACAAGAGACTACTACTACCGCAAAGGCAGGATCGACGGAATCAAGGCAGAAAAAAAGCGTCACATAGACGCAAAGGTTTAGAAAAATTCATTAGTTTATTTTATCACACGAAAGGGAGGTTTGTAAAATGACAGTAGAAGAATTGAAGGAAAAGGTTGACCGATTAAAGCAACTTAACAAGGAATTGAGGGAAGCGGTCGGCGTATATGTCTATTCCGATATGAGAGGGTTCTTTCAGGCGAATGTGGCGACAATCGCCAAATATGCTAAAGAACACGGTTTAGAAACAGAAATAAAGCCGAGGAAGTGCGACACATACCCGTGGGAGATTACTGTGCCGGAAATTAAACTGAACGGGGTCGCAAGTGACGAGGAAGTGCAAGAAATCAAGGCATTAATAGAAGAAAAGGCGGGAAAGCGAGGGAAAGTAAAATGGACGAACAAGTAATTTTGAAACTTTCTACATATGACAATCTACAAATGGAGCTGATTGAAGCACAAGATGAGGTGAAAAGGCTTAGAAAAACGCTTGATAGCATACGGGTATTCGAGCTTAAAGAGAGTTATGGCAGCAAGATGGAACTAATCTATACTGATTTTGCATTAGAGCAATACGGCGACTTAGTCGACGCAAATCCGCAATATAGATTCAAGGAACTTCAAAAGGTTGCAGAGTGGAATATCGCAGAACCAAAGGCGGTTGAGGAAGATGCTTGAATACTTCCCTGAACCCGAAGAACGAGAGGTTGTTATTGAATGTGATCTATGTGAAAAGCCATTGTATCAAAGAGATACCTTTTACAAACTGTTAGGGAAGTACATTTGCAAGGACTGTATTGATTTTGCGGAAAGCGAGGTTGAATGATGGAAGAACAGAGCAAGTACATACGCCAAGAGAGTTGAGGAATCCGCAGGACTATGAGGACGCGGTTCTGGAAAGGGAGGGGTTATAGTGAGTAAAGAGCTTACCACAAAAGATTATGCAGTTACATACAATATCGGCGATGATGAAATACGACTCACCCCGGCAATTGTTCAAAATTACATTGTCGGGAACGACAGCAAAATAACGCTGCCGGAATTTAAGTTTTTCACGGAACTTTGTAAAGCGAGGAAACTCAATCCGTTTCTGAAAGAAGCGTACTGCATAAAATACGGCAGCCAACCGGCGCAGATTGTTGTTGGTAAAGATGTGTTCTTGAAAAGAGCGGATGCACACCCGCAATACAACGGCAAGGAAAGCGGCGTTATCATCCAGAAAGAGGACGGAACGATAGAGGAAAGACCGGGCTGTTTCGTTGCGCCGGAGGAGAAGCTTCTCGGCGGGTGGGCGAAAGTCTACCGCAAAGACAGGGACTACCCATCTTACATGAGCGTTTCTTTTGATGAAGTCGCAGGGAAAAAATCAAATGGAGAACTCAATTCTAACTGGAAACGGCAAGGGGCGACGATGGTTGAAAAGGTTGCTAAGGTTCGGGCATTGCGGGAAGCGTTTATTGAGGAATTTCAAGGGATGTATACGGAGGAAGAAGTCGCCAACAGACCGCAGCACGAAGAAAATACACTTGAAAACCCGTTTGAAAATACGCCGCAAGTTGATATTGTTCAGGAGGTTGTGAGAGATGAAACCGAATGACAGCAATTACCACGGTCAGAAAGCGAATAAAGCGTATTTTTCCGTCTCTCAATATAAAGACTTTATGAAGTGTGAAGCTATGGCTATGGCGAAGATAAGGGGCGAATATAAACAACCGATGACAAGGGCTTTGCTTGTTGGCTCATTTGTGGATGCCTATTTTGAGGGAACGCTGAAACAATTCATGGACGAACACCCGGAAATATTCACAAAAAAAGAAGCATTACGGGCTGAATTCAAAAAGGCGAATGAGATAATTGCACGGGTTAAGCGAGACGAATTATTTATGAAATTTATGTCAGGAGAAAAACAAAAAATACTCACGGCTGAAATGTTCGGTGTAAAATGGAAAATCAAGATAGACAGCTACTGTGAAGGGGTTTGCATAGCAGATTTGAAGGTTGTACGGAATTTTAAGTCAATCCCCTTCTGGAGATATGACATACAGGGGGCGGTGTATCAAGAAATTACACGCATAAACACCGGAACCCGCTTGCCGTTCTACCTTGCCGCAGCCACAAAAGAAAAGGTTACGGATTTTGATATATTTCAAATTCCACAAGATACGCTTGATTTTGCGTTGTCCGAGGTAAGCGGAAACATAGAGAGATATGCCGCTGTAAAATCCGGCGAGGTAGAACCCGCCCCTTGCGGCGAATGCGATTACTGCAAGTCTATTAAAAGCGCAGGAATAAGAAGTTATAACGAATTGGGAGGTATATAAATGCAACTTGTAAAGATTTATGGTGACCGGATTCAGATCCGAAGCGACCTGAAACAATTGAGGGATACAAAAATAAACGACTTGCTGCTGCTATCGGACGAATACGCCCAGGTTGTCTGTTCGGTGGTTGGGCTTACAGAAACCGATGTATCGTATTCCGGGGGCGATGAAGATTACCTTGACGAGTTTACCGGAACAAATATTATTGAGTGCAGCATTATAGGTAGTCTCGAAAACGGGCGGTTTGAAAAGGCAATAGACAATTACCCTACAACAAAGGTTGAGATTACAAAAATTGACCTACCACTGTTTGAAAGCATGATAACGCACAATAAAAAAGCGAGTTTTGACATCGGGAGATATGCAAGTTATGACACCCGGGCGTTTATTGACGGCAACAGATTTTTCCAGAGGCATTCAGCTGTAATCGGGAATACCGGGTCCGGGAAATCCTTTACAGTCTCGACCATGCTTGAAAAAATATCCATGCTTAAAGGGTCAAATGTTATCTTGTTTGACTTACACGGGGAATACAGCGATCTGTCTTATGTAAAAAAAATACAGTTCGGCGAAGATACGTTATTCCCGTTTTGGTTGCTATCGTTCACGGACATATACTCAGCATTTTTGAAAGTCAAAGAGGAAACTTCAACCGTTCAAATATCTGCGCTTAGGAAGGCATTTTACAAGGTGCGGCAAAGCGAAGAATCGGAGGACAAACCTGTATATTTCAACCCTATGTTTTTTATCGCCGAATTGGAAAGGTTAAATGAATCAGAAGTGCCCACCGGAGAATATTACAAGACAGGCGACCGGGCAGGACAAACAAAAACCGTTAAAGGCGAATACAACGGGAAACTTTCCATCTTATTAAATCTACTAAAAGAAAAGGTGCAGGATAAAAGATATGACTTTATGTTTTGCGAAACAGCAGAAAATTATCTGTCTGTGTTGATGGATAAAATTTTGAACATTAATGACAAGAACATTAAGGTTGTAGACCTGTCAAATTTACCACATGAGATTGTCCCGGTTGTCATTGGCATCCTGTCAAAATTGGTTTACAAGATGCAGTTAGCGCAAGAGAGGGCGAAACGTATTCCTTTGAATTTTATCTGTGATGAAGCGCATGTTTATATCCCAAGCGATAATTTTAAGTTGGGGGCAAGTCAACGGCGCCTGTTGGACATTTTTGAAACGATAGCCAAAGAGGGGCGCAAGTTCGCAACATCACTGATGATTGTGTCCCAAAGGCCAAGCGAATTGAATAAGACCATTATTGCACAGTGCGCCAATTTCCTTGTGCTGAAACTCTCGAATGCAAACGACAAATTTCTGATTAAGGACATTCTCACGGAGGGCAGCAAGCATATCATTGACGCCGTTTCCTTGTTTAAGCCGGGGGACGGGATTGTGATAGGCAACAGCACACCTATACCACTAAAGATAAAGATTGATAAACCAAAAGAGGAACCGAACAGCAATACGATTGATTTTTGGGATATTTGGAGCAATAAAAATTCAATCGATATTAGCGCACTTGTTAACAGGTATATGGAAGAAAAGGAGGGCTAAACTGTGAGAGCTAAATTAGGCGACGGTGTGATGGCGTGTGGTAACGCTACAAAAGATGCTGAATACAAGCTGTTAGGCGAGAAGAATACGCCTAACTGCAAGTGGGGCATGGCGGTCGGCAAGGACAAGGACGACAACACGGTTTTTGCTAATTGTGAGGCTTGGGGCAGGTTGGCGAATTACGCCGCGGGGATCAAGAAGGGCGATCCGGTTTTGGTGTTCGGGCAGATGCGGAGCCATGAGTACAACGGCAAGACGTATCATACGCTTGTGGCTGATTTTGTGCAGTTTATCGGCAGTACAACAGAGAAACGGCAGGAGATGCAACAGGCAGAACCGCAGGACGATTTTTTCACTGTGGATGATGGTGATTTACCTTTCTAATATTACAAGAATGTATATTTATGCAGTCGAATTGGCGGCAAAAATAAATTGAAAGGGCTATATCTTGATGCCGGAGGTAGCCGCCGCCTCCGATTATTACATGAACCGTAAATTATGTGAAGGAATGGGGGATAAAGGTGACAACAGGCTATAAAAGCAAAGTATATACAGATAGGCCGGCGTATGCAGACTTTGATTCGCCGAATAAATTTGAGGCAGTTAAAAGCATTATAGCTAAGAGACTAATTGAACATCCAAATGCAATATGTTCTTATTCAGGAGGGAGCGACAGTGATATTATGCTCCATTTG
The DNA here is from genome assembly GCA_023230535.1 of Alkaliphilus sp. Lineage (GTDB taxonomy): Bacteria > Bacillota > Clostridia > Peptostreptococcales > Natronincolaceae > JAAZJW01. Next base: position 6,251 of record JALNXC010000048.1, read on the forward strand.
ATAGAGACAGTGAGGGAATTATTTAATTTGCCACCTGTGGAGTATTGTTTTTTTAACACGGGGTTAGAAATGGAGGCAATAAAACGCCACGTGAAAGACATGGAAAAACTGTATGGGATCACTATAACGGAGCACCGTCCCAAGAAAAACATAGTATTGGCTACGAGAGAACACGGAATACCGTTTGTGTCAAAAATTATGTCAGCTGGGTTAGAAGGCGTACAAAAGAAAAAAATTCCGCTGTCAATTGCCGAGGAATACGCAAACGCAGAGGACAAAAAGGCAAAACGGGCAGAACTTAAGGAAAGATATCCAAAATGTGAATCAACAATTAATTTTCTATGCGGGTGTAATTCAAAGGGAGAACCCAGACCAAATATTCAATTGGTTATAAATTCATCAAAGTATATGTTGGACTTCATAAAAGAGAATCCAATCCCTTTTAAAGTAAGTAATAAGTGCTGTGATTACTGCAAAAAACAGGTAGCTCATGCGGCGCAAAAAGACTTTGACATGGTAATTACGGGAGAACGCAGGGATGAGGGCGGCATGAGGTCTGTGCCTAGAAAGGATAATACATCGATGTGTTTTTCAGAAACAGCAGGAGGGCAATATCGGCTTCGGCCTCTGTTCTATGTATCAAACACGGACAAGCAGTGGTACAAAGACTATCACAGCATCAGATATTCAGACGCATATGAGGTGTACGGCCTGACACGGACTGGATGTTGTGGTTGTTCCATATCTGCTAAAGCGATAGAAGATTTAGAAAAGATAAGACCTTATGAACCTAATCTAGTAAAAGCTGCATGGAATGTTTTTGGCGACAGTTACAGATACCGGCAGCAGTATAACGAGTACAAAGAAACTAGAAGAAATAATGAAAAATCTTGTGCCGGACAAATAAGCATGAAAGATATGCAGGTAGACTAATACACAAACTAATTCTATTGCGAAGGAGGATTGAAAATGGCAACGTCTGAAATGAAAGGAAGGAAAGGTTTTGTGGCAATCCACACGAAAAAACGCGTGCAAGAAATAACAATAAAGGAATTTACATATAGCGAATGGCATGGCGATTGGTTGATAACTTCCACAAATGATTGCCAGTATTTTATGGAAAACGTATATAGGACAAAAGGAAAGGCAGAAGAAGCGTTAAAGGCGAGGTGAGAAAGTGGCAGAAAGACGAATGATAGCAAAAACGATAATTGATTCAGATGCTTTTTTGGACATGCCGCAATCAACGCAGCTTTTATATTTTCACTTGGCAATGCGTGGGGATGATGACGGGTTTGTCAACAAACCTAAAACAATCATGCGCATAACA
>JALNXC010000049.1 GCA_023230535.1 Alkaliphilus sp.
CAAAGACCTGTAAAAAAACAAAATAGAAATAAGAATATAAAGACCCAGTATAAAAATTATCCAAATATCCCTGCTTGACACAAGGCCTATACTGCCGAACAAATAACTGAAAATAGCGGAATTAGAGTTTCCAAGGCTTATAAAAATAGTGGCCAAACCTATTCCCGCGGAAAGTATTATAGCAATAGACAGTTCCTTATATTGCTCGTATTCTTTACTGAGCCCCTCAATGGCCAAGGCCGATAGAACAGAAAAACCAAGAGCAGAATATACCGGATAAATACCTCCCAACATACCCCCTGCTACACCCGCCAAAGCTACATGGGATAATGTATCCCCTATCATGGACATTCTTCTTAAAACAAGAAAGATACCTATTGCGGGACAAATAACAGCAACTATAATACCGGATAAAAAAGCCCTCTGCATGAAACCGTATCTCAATATCTCCAACATTTTTTTTCGCCCCTTTAATGCCTGTGATGCAATATGCTCAAATCTTTTCCGTAAATCTTCTTGATATGTCCCTCCTTATCAAAATCTTCGGAAGGATGCACACATACCTTTTTATCTCCGACACAGGCTACCCTGTTGGCCTTATTGGTAATCACACCTATATCATGTGAAACCATAACCAATGTGATTTTTAAATCCTTATTTATTTTTTCCATGAGGCCGTAGAATTGTTCTTGCGACTGTACATCAACTCCCGTTAAGGGTTCGTCCATAAAGATGATTTCAGGACCGCTTACAAGTGTACGGGCAATAAAAACTCTCTGTTGCTGTCCTCCGGACAAGTTTCCAATCAAATGATTTTGATAGCCGGGCATATTGACTATATCTAACGCCTTTCTTATTTTCATTTTATGTTCTTTGTTTAAAAATTTCAAAAAACCCATTTGACTGTACAGATTAGCTCCCACAATTTCTTCAACCGTTGCAGGAAATGCAATATTAAAATCTTTTACCCTCTGAGATATATAACCTATTTTGTTCCACTGATTAAACCGATCTATGGGTGAATTTAATAAAACAACAGTTCCTTTTTGCGGTTTTAAAATTCCCAAAATAATTTTAATCAACGTAGTTTTAGCGGAACCGTTCGGGCCTACAATCCCTAAGAAGTCCCCCCTAAACACAGCTAAGTTTACATCTTCCAACACATGTTTTTTACCATAAGCAAAATATACATCTTTTACATCAAGAACTTTTTCCATCTATTTCACCAAGGCTTTCTTCAATGTTTCCACATTTTTATACATCAGGGAAATATAATCCTCTCCCTCATTCTGTTGTTCTGTTGTTAAGCCTTCTACAATATATAAGGTCAACACCTCTAAATTTGCCTCCTCGGCCAAAACCTCCGCTGTTTTAACACTTGCAAGGGCTTCCAGAAATATATGATCCATATTATTATCCCTTGCAACCTTGACAAGTTCAGCCAACCGTTTAGGGCTCGGTTCCGCATGAGGAGAAATTCCCGCAACAGCAATCTGTTCCAAATTATATCTTTTAGCCAAATATCCGAAAGCGGAATGAGATACAATTATTTTTCTTTTGACAGCATCCTTAAGTCCCTCCCTAAAAGCCGTATCCAAGTTTTGTAATTCCTCTCTAAAGACACTAAAATTTTCTTCATATATATCTTTATTTTTATTATCCGCACTGATAAAAGTATCTTTAATTTTTTCGGAAATATATATTACATTGACAGGATCTACCCAAATATGGGGGTCATATTCCCCATGATGATGTTCACTGCTGTTTTCATCATCGGGCCCTTTGCCATAACTTATCAATTCTACGGATTTACCGGCATCAACCAAGTAAGTATCCTTCCCTTCTAATAGATTAAATACCTTATCTATCCAAGGTTCCATATATGCCCCATTATATATAAAAACATCTGCCTGTTCAAGTTGCGCAACAACCTTAGCGGAGGGCTCAAAACTATGCGGCTCGGTACCTGAGGGAATTATAATATGCACATTAACGCTATCCCCTCCAATTCTTTTCGCAAAATCATAATAGGGATAAAAGCTCGCATATACGTCGAGCCGCTTTTCCTCCTTATTTTCTATAACTCGCATCGCATTTTTATTACATCCTGATAATAACAAAAAAATAATGATCAGAAATGTAATCATTTTCAATATATTACTTTTCATAACCTGCCTCCAATATATTACCTATCCGATGATTCATAATTTAAACACTTATATTGAGTATGCTTTTGATGTCCTCTAAAATTATATTTCAAACAGGCCTCAATTTATTACTACTTTTTTCCTTCCAATTATATATTATATACTTATTATAAGAAATTTAAAATATATTTTTGTGATGTTCCATGCTGAGGACAGAAAAATGGTATTGGAAACTTATGCAAACCGGGTACGGCAAATTATCAATACAATAAAATTAAAAAAGCCTACCTCAGGTAGGCCTTTTATATTATGGTCCGTCGCTTCCATCGTTCTCATCGCTCTCATCGTTCTTATCATTTCCGGCATTCTCATCATTTATGTCGCTTTCATCATTTGTGTCGTTACCATCATTTGTATCGTCATCATCATTTATATCGTTATCATCATTTGTATCGTTATCATCATTTGTATCGTTATCATCATTTGTATCGTTATCGTCATCTTCATTATTTTCGTCGTTTTCGTTGTTTTCATCATTTTCATCATCTTCATCATTTTCATCATCTATATCTTGTTTCTTTTTCTTCTTTTTATATATTATAGTTGAAACTATAACGCTGAACTCATATAAAAACACCATGGGAATCGCCATCAAAACTTGTGAAATCATATCAGGCGGTGTTAATACTGCAGCGACTATAAATATTGCAAGAATAACAAATTTCCTATATTTTTTAAGCGTCTTTGGTGCAACTAATCCCAGTTGGGTGAGTAAAATTATGAGTAAAGGCAACTCAAATACTAAACCAAAAGACAACAACAAAGAACTGACAAAGCCGATATAATTAGCAAATGAAAATGTAGGCGTGATTTTGTCAACCGACACCCCGATAAAAAATTTAATTGTCATGGGAACAATTATATAATATGCAAAAACTACACCCATTGCTAAAAATACAGTCCCCATACATAAAGCGGAAATGACATACCTTCTTTCTTTTTTCTTCAGTCCCGGTTTAACAAAACTCCAAATCTGAAACAATATTATGGGTGAGGATATGATTAAACCTAATACTAAAGAAATTTTAATATATGTCATAAATAATTCGGGTGGGCTAAGATATATAAATTCCAAATCTCCGGCAGGTTTTGTAATAATATCTATAATTTTATTTATATACCTATAGGCTGCAAATGCACATACAATAATTGCTACAAAAGAGATAACCAGCCGTTTCCTCAGTTCCCCCAAATGTTCCACTAAAGTTAGCCTTGGGCCGTCTTCCGAGCTGTTTTCCATAGGCCCACCTCCTTGTATGATACAAAAAGTTTATGAGGCACTACCATAGTAGTACCCCAATACTTCTCATATTATTTCTTTTCTTCATCTACTTCCTCTACATCTTGTGATACTTTTGTGGCATGATTTTTAAACTCTCCAATTGCTTTTCCAAATGATTTTCCTATCTCAGGAAGTTTGCCGGGTCCAAATATAACAAGAGCTATACCTAATATTAACAATAATTCCTGGGTACCTAATCTACCAAACACAGTTTACACCTCCTAGCCTATTACATCCAAATATCAACTATCTATCTTAAATTTTTTAGGAACCCTGCTTAGGGTCTTTGTCCTCTAAAGATATTTCCTCCTTTATTTCACTGGAAAATTTTCTAAATTCTCTAAGGGCCGTTCCCAAAGACTTTCCTAATTCAGGGAGCTTGCCGGGCCCAACAACTATTAAAGCTATAGCCAATATTACCACTATTTCCATGGTACCTATTCTCCCAAACATATACATTCCACCTTTACATACATTGTTTGCACAAGTCCCAACACAGAACAAAAAACCGCCTTTTACTAAAAGCCTGACAACTTAGTTTCATTATAACAGATATATATAACTTTTGAAACAACTTTTATATTAATTTACGTAATTTCTTTTTGTATTATAGGTAAATAACGGCTAAAAATCCTCTGTTATGCCAAATTCTCTATATCTTTCTTGATTAAATTGCTCCATTTACCGCATTTGTCCCCCCAGCGTGCCATTATTTTCCCATCTCTAAAGATTTCTACAATCTCACACATATTGGGACAATCCGAACATTCTATGCCCCTCACATCGTATCCGGAATTGATAATATTAAAACCTTGAAAAATAGTTTTATTTCCCTTTGCGGCATATTCCTCCGCCAGTAAACAACAACCTATGGAACCCATAACATCATAATGGGGCGGTACAAAAACTTCCAAACCAAGGGCCTCCTCAAAAGATCTTTTAATTCCTACATTTGCAGCTACTCCACCCTGAAATACTACGGGAGCCTCTATATCCTTGCCTTTAGCTAAATTGTTTAAAAAATTTCTCACCATAGCATCGGAAAGCCCTCTTATGATATCCTCCTGATTATGTCCCAACTGCTGTTTATGTATCATATCTGTTTCTGCAAAAACAGCACATCTACCCGCTATACGAACAGGATTGGTTGATTTTAACGCTAATTCTCCAAATCTTTTTATATCTATACCCAGACGGGCTGCCTGTCTGTCCAAAAATGAACCGGTACCCGCGGCACAGACCGTATTCATTGCAAAATCTCTGATTATTCCGTCCTTGAGCAAAATAATTTTGGAATCTTGACCGCCGATTTCTATTATAGTTCTTACATCGCCGACAAAATTAAGAGCTGCTATCCCATGAGCAGTGATCTCATTTTTAACTACATCTGCTCCGACTATCATAGCGGCTAAATTTCTACCACTGCCCGTTGTCCCAACTCCCTTTATATTAAGTTTTTTATTTACTTTTGACTTTATTTCCTTCAATGCTTCTTGTATAACCTCTATCGGTTTTCCATTGGTCCCCGTATAAACTTTAGCCATTATTTCTTTATCTTCATCCATTAATACAACATTGGTACTGATAGAACCTACATCAATACCCAAATAACAGTTTTTCACCTTCATTGATCCCCTTTCGTCTTCTCAAAAGATCTACAAAAGCTTCTAACCTGGTCATATATCCGGCTTCACCCGTCATTTCATCCATAATGAGGCATAAATAGGGAATATTATGATCTTTTTCTATAGTAGGAAGAATACTCTGGGCCACTATCTCCGGCATACAAGTCAAGGGATATATCTGTATTACACCGTCAAAACCCTCCTTTGCATATCTGACCGCATAACCTATCGTTTCCCTTGCATGTCCGCCTATCATGGTCTTCAAATAGGGTTCCGACGCTTCCCAGGTCTTTCTTTCAGAAGTTAATCCTAAAGGATTTAAAAAAAGGTGTTCTTTTAGCCAACGGCTTACCTTTAATGATTTATCTATTTCTACCCCCAAATCCCCTAGTTTTTTCTCTATATTTAAATTTACAAATGGCTCTATTATGGTGTATATCTCCCCAATAATACCTATTTTTATAATCTCCTCGGTAGTGTCCTCCTCTACGGACAATATCTTTTCCCTTGTTGTCTTTATTAACTGTAAGACCTCCCTACACCCGTATACTGTCCTTATACCTCTATGAAATGCATCATAGTACCTATCTACGTCACCCTTTGCCTTTTCTCTGGGTCTTTTATAATATGTCACGCTCTCAAGATCATCTACCGCATTTATTACGGTAACCGCCTTCTTTAGAGCTCTTATAATTTTATACGGATTTTTAGTTCCGGTCAGTTTAAATATATTATCAAAAAATGTTTTATAATCTCCCTGGGGCGGGTCCAGCAAAATAATATCTATATCATAACCCGCCTCACTCAATAATTCTTTTTGTATTATTGAATAGTATCCGAAACGGCAGGGCCCGCAACTGCCGGTTATCACTATGGTATCGGCCCCTCTATTTATGCTCTGTATATAATTTCCCATATTGACCTTCAGTGGGAGGCAGATTGATTCCGGGGAATATTTTACTCCTATATTTAAAGTATTTTTGCTACATGGAGGTGGAATTACTAAATCTACCCCCAATTCTTCCAACAGTACTTTTGTAGCCACATATTGATTACCCATATGTGGAAATGTTATTTTCATATCTTTTCCTCCATTCAATCATATCTAAAAAAGCTTCGATCCTCGTATTTATCCCTGCTTCCCCCGTATGTTCATCTATGGTCAACAACAAAAAAGGAATTTCCCCTTCTTTTCTTGATTTTTTTTCGAATAAATACTGTATTATGGAATCAATACCGCATCCGAACGATGATATATAAATAACGCCGTCTACATCCCGGGTTTCCGCCAAATATATAGAAGTTCCTAAAAGCTTTCTTCCAAAACTCCAAAACATTTTTTTGTCCAGTGTGGCTGCATGCCTATTGATATGTTCAAAGCCTATCATTTCGGGGACAATGATATGAACTCCGTTTTTCTTTAATTTATTCAATAGATTCATAGAGCTGTAGCTATCGTATATATTATAAGTATGCCCTATCACCATTATTTTTTTAATTTTTCTATCATATATTTTACCCCCGTTTATCTCTGTGAGATCCCCATCTATAGGCAGAATACCTTTCTTTATCGCATTTTTATAATCCCTATAATTTTTTAGAGCTTCACAATATGCCCTATTAATTTTTCTCTTATCCTTGATGATATAAAACCCGAATTTATAGATCGTATCTGCCATGTTTTTCCTGGATTTATTAAAATTAATTTCAACATCTATCAATGGTGGTAGGCCTTCGATTGAATGTAAAACCATCTCGGGAAGCCCACAAAATTTTGGGCATATATACTCCCGTTCATAGGCACTCATCATTTTAGGCACAAATATATAATCCGCCCTATCTTTTAAATCTATAACGTGCCCGTTAAAAATTTTTACCGGAAGGCATGCTTCATCTACTGTGTTTTTTACACCTTGATCTAATATTTTCCTGTTAGTAGGTTTAGATATGATAACTTCCGCATCTAAACATTCATAGAAAGTTTTCCACAAGGGGTAATAGTCATAAAACCATAATCCTCTCGGAATACCTACCTTTATGCTCATAGGACCCCTCCTCTTTGCCACTTTAGTATTATTGACAACTATCATTGTTTGTATACTTTGCTAAATTAACCTATCATGCCGGTATATAGCCCGCTATTTTTTATTGAATATAAAAATTAACCGATGCAACAAATTTAGTTGATATGTTATATGGACAAATAAAAAACAGGCGATAGAAGTTTTTATTGCTTCGCATCACCTGTTTAACTGTGTTAACCGTATAGTTTTTTATTTTTAATTCTTTTTCTGTAAATTTCTAATACCCTCAAGTATTTCCCTGCCTATTTCATATTCAGGTGCAATTTCTACGGCCCTGCGTGCATACCTCTCCGCACTGCTCAAATTATCTATATTTAAATACGCAATTGCTATATCGCATAA
>JALNXC010000050.1 GCA_023230535.1 Alkaliphilus sp.
GAAATTCATTACCGTACTACCGCAAAAGAGATATGGGACCAGCTGGACGGCCGGGTAGATATGTTTGTTTCAGGATTAGGAAGTGGCGGTACCCTATGTGGAGTAGGTAGATTTTTGAAGGAAAAGAATCCTGATATTCTTGTTGTAGCGGTGGAACCTAAAAATGTTTCGGCCCTTTTGGGACACGAGCCCGGATTGCATAAAATTCAGGGTATAGGGGACGGTTTTGTTCCTCCGGTGTTAGATACTTCTCTTGTAGATGAAGTGATAGAGGTTACGGATGATGAGGCGATACAAACAGCACGAAGGCTGGCAAAAATACAGGGGCTTTTGGTAGGAACATCTTCGGGGGCGAATGTTTGGGCTTCGATACAGGCAGCGGGAAAATACGGTAAAGACAAAATGATAGCAACCGTGTTGGCAGATAGAGCCGAACGTTATTTCAGTACGGCTTTAATATAAGATGCATAGGGGACAGCAGATTGTGTACTAAGTGTGCACCGAGGCTGTTCCTGTTGCATTTTTTGAAAGGAGAAAGCAGAGTGTTGAAAATGGGTTTGATATATACGGGCATGAGGAAAAAGAGCTAAGGAGGGGGATTTTCCATATTTTGAATCCTGTTTATAATATCGGTGAAAAAATTCTGGCCGTGGATTCTTTAACTCTATGTATAATTGATCTGTTTTTATACTCTTTTAAAAATATCTTTCTGCTGACCCGTAAATCCTCTGAAAAATCCCGTGCCAAATTATAATTTACTTCTTTATCGTAGATAAAGGCATTTACCTCAAAATTTAATTTAAAACTGCGTATATCTAAATTAGCAGTGCCTATAGAAACAAAATTATTGTCTACAATGAATATTTTACCGTGCACAAATCCTTTCGCATATTGGTAGATCTTTATTCCTGCCTCGAGCAATTCTTCAAAATGAGATTTTGATGCCCAAAATACAGTTCTATGATCCGGCTTTATAGGCAATAGAAGTTTTACGTCCACTCCTCTCAATGCAGCCGTTTTTAATGCAAGTAAAATTCCATCGTCGGGAACAAGATAGGGGGTTGTAATATATACTCTCTCTCTTGCGCTGTTGATTGCGGAAAAATATGCCTGATGAATTGAGGCCCAATAGGAATCCGGTCCACTGGATGCAATTTGTATAATTTTTTCCCCGCAATAGCCCTGGGATGGAAAATATTTAAAATCATCTATGGTCTCATCGGAGACAAAATGCCAATCGGCTAAAAATATTCCCTGAAGCACATATACCGCTTCCCCTTCAATTTTTAGATGTGTATCCCTCCAAAACCCCATTTTTTTGTTTTTCCCCAAGTATTCGTCACCTATATTTATTCCGCCGGTAAAACCTGTTCTACCGTCTACTACTAATATTTTTCTGTGATTTCGATAATTTAATCTGGCCCCAAAGAAAGGCAGTGCCACGGGTAAAAAGCATCTAACCTGTACACCTGCATCTTGTAATGGTTTAATAAAATTTTTTCTGAGCCTGATACTGCCGACGGCATCATATATAAGCCTTATTTCCAGCCCTTCTTCCGCCTTTTTTATCAGTGCCTGTTGGAATTTTCTCCCTATATGGCTGTCTTTTATAATAAAATATTCTATATGTATATGTTCTTTTGCATTATCAATAGCATTTAATATTTCTGTGAATGTTATTTCTCCGTTTTGTAATATCTTAACTCTGTTGTTTACCGTAATCGGGGAACCTGTATTATTTAATAACAGCGGAATTATTTTGCCCCTGATGTCATTGAATTCTTTTTTAAATATTTTTTTATAATTTATAAAGGGGAATTGTTCCTTCAGTAAATTATTTAAAATAATATAATCTTTATTTCTTTTTTTAATAAATGTTTTTTTCTTGCGATGATTTCTACCTATATATAAATATAAAAATATTCCAACGACCGGTAAAATAAATAGGACCATAAGCCATGCCGCCGTACTGGAGGGATCACGGTTGTCCAGTAGTATATCTATACCGATTATTATACCTGCTATTGTATAAATTATTGTAAATATTTGAAATAAATTCATTTTATCACCCTTAATAAAAATATGGGGCATATCGCAAATCATATGCCGTCGAATACATGTATTGTACCCATTATATGCGGCGGATAACAACTTGTATTCATTTGAAAATATATGAAGCCACGGGGACAGTCCCTGTGGCTGAATGAACGTGTATTATTATATTAAATTTTTATTAAACAAATGGGCTTGTGTTAAAGACGCATTATCAGATTTATATACAATAGGCGAAACCTGATTATGAATATGGTATAATCAAAACAATAGTTAATTTTAAACAAGATTAGGCCCAAATGAGGTGAGAGATTTGCAAGAAAAATTTGAGGCATTAAAAGCAGCCTTTCCCCATACTATTCCCGTATTTGCCGGGTTTACCTTTTTAGGCGCTGCTTATGGTATTTTGATGAACAGCAAGGGCTATGGTGTTGGCTGGACAGCCTTATTCAGTTTCATGGTGCTTGCAGGTTCGGCACAATATGTGGCGATTAGCTTTCTCACATCAATTTTCAACCCTGTTCATGCATTATTGATGACATTGATGGTAAACGCACGCCATCTATTTTATGGTATTTCAATGTTGGATAGATATAAAAATACCGGCAGGTTGAAACCCTATCTCATCTTTGGCTTGAATGATGAGACATTTTCTCTTATATGTTCGGTAGAACCACCGGGGGGTATAGATCGAAACTGGTTTATGTTTTTTATTACCCTGCTTAATCATGGTTATTGGGTGTTTGGTTCTGTTTTAGGCGGCCTATTGGGTTCTGTGATTTCATTCAATGTGGAAGGGCTTGATTTTGTATTGACCGCACTCTTTGTTGTGACATTTGTGGATCAATGGAAAACACAGAAGAATCATAAACCTGCGGTGATTGGCGTTTTATGTTCTGTTATCTGTTTGATTATCTTTGGGCAGGGTAATTTTATTATCCCTTCCATGATTACTATAATAACAGTATTGACAATATTTCGAAAAGGATATGCAGATAGAAAAGAATTGGCAGAGGAGAAAATTCAATGACTTTAACATCTATTCAAACCTTTATCATTATTTGTATGCTGACCTTAGGCACGGTTACAACGAGATTTTTGCCTTTTATTATATTTAAAAATCCCAAGCTAAATAATTCATATATCAATTACCTTGGTCAAGTTTTACCTTATTCTACCGTAGGTTTTTTGATTGTGTATTGCCTTAAAGATGTTAATTTCAGAGGTTCTACATATGGAATTCCGGAGGCGATAGCTATTGTTTGTATAATAGTACTTCACTATTGGAAAGAGAATGCACTTCTGAGCATCGGAGTAGGTACGGGGGTTTATATGATACTTCTCCAGATTGTTTTTAAATAAGATTTTTTCAACTCTCATAAATACGGGGCAACTGTCTAAAATATATAAATGGATTAATTTTTTTCTAAATGATACTAAGGATTAAATGGTGAGAACATGAAAACTAAAAATAAAAAAGAAAAAGTGGAATGGAAGAGACTGGACAATGCTTCAAAGATATTTCCGGCAATCTCAAACAATAAAGATACAAAAGTATATAGAATATCAGCAGAATTATATAGGGATATAAATCCTGAAAATCTTCAAAAAGCCTTAGATTTAACATTAGAAGGCTTCCCAATGTATAAATCTATACTCAGACGGGGGTTTTTTTGGTATTATTTTGAATCAAGCAATATTCATCCTAAAGTAGAAATTGAATCTACAAACCCATGTTCTGCAATATATATAAAAGGAAAGAAAAATCATTTATTCAGAATATCTTATTATAAAAAAAGGATAAATCTTGAATTATTTCATGCATTATCTGATGGAGCCGGCGCCATATGGTTTTTAGAAACCTTGGTGTTTTATTATATAAAAATTAATTATAAGGATGAATTAGGCAATAGTAACCCCAGCCTTGAACATGGCGCTTCAATAAGTCAAAAGTCGGATGACGGTTTTTGGAGGAACTATACGCCGGATATTCAAAATACAAAGATAAAAAGAAAAAGATATACAACCGCCTATATGATAAAGGGTAAGAGAATAGATGAAAACAAGATGAAAGTAATTGAGGGTGCTATGTCCGTGGAGAAAATTTTAAACATATCCAGGGGATACGGCACAAGTATGACCGTGTTTTTAACTTCACTTTTTATGTATTCAATCTATGCAGATATGCCAAAAAATAAGAGGAAAAAACTAATAGTTATTTCTGTACCTATCAATTTACACAGATATTATGATTCATTAACTGCTAGAAACTTTTTTACTACTATGGATATAAGCTATGATTTCCAAAAGAACAGCCCGGAAATTAAAGATATAGTGAAATATGTGAATAAAGAATTTAAAAAGGGATTGGAAAAGGAAAACATACATCGAAAGGTTGTCAGGTTTATGAAATTTGAAAACAATCCTGTAATTAGAATCATACCTCTCGTTATAAAGGATTTTTTTATGAAGATTGCGAGCAAATTTAATAGTAAGAGCATAAGCTCTTCAATATCAAATATTGGAAGAATCAAAACAGCTGAGGAGTTTGAAAGTTATATAAAACAATTCAGCGTATGTGCAAGCGCAAGGGCCCCAAAGATCACATTTTGTTCATATAGGGATAGACTGGTAATTACTTTTACATCTCCATATGTGGAAACTGAAATACAGAGAGAGTTTTTTCAATTTCTTTCAAATAGGGATATAGAGATAGAAATTACATCAAATATGTAAAGAGGTGCTAATATGAAATATTGCAGGCACTGTAAGGTGTATATAAGGGAAGGGCGTAACAGATGTACATTATGCGGGAATGTACTGGAAGAAGAATTAAAAGGTGGAAGTGAGGATGTATTTCCGGAGGTACCACCTTTTTTTGAGAGTCATTTAGCACTTAGGATAATGATATTTATATCTATAGTAGCCGTGGTGGTGAGCTTTGGGATTAACATGATATTCCCGAGCAACATAAATTGGTCAATATTATTCATGTTTGCGACAATTAGCGTATGGGTTGGATTGATAATTATAATTAGAAAGAAATATCATATATCTAAAAAGATAGTGTGGCAGGTAATCATCATCTCTATTCTTGCTATATTTTGGGATTATAAGACAGGGTGGAGGGGATGGTCATTAGATTATGTTATTCCAATAGCCTGTGTTTCAGCTATGATTATAATGTATGTAACAGCGAAGATAATGAACTTGAGTATCAGGGAGTATATAACTTATGCACTTCTGGATGGAATTTTTGGGATCATTCCTGTACTATTTATAATTTTTGATTTGGTAAAGGTTGTCTATCCATCCATTATCAGTATAGGGTTTAGCATTATTTCACTATCGGCTATATTTATATTCCAGGGGGAAGAGATAAAGGCAGAAATAGACAAGAGAATGCATATATAGATGTCAAGGGGTTGATGGAGGACGACGTTTCGTTTGTCATCAAATGAACGCCCCTCTCAACATTCCGGTTTCAACACGAACAAACCTTGTAACCGCTTGAACAAATTTGAATATAGTTAGGTATGTATAAATCATATATGAGGGAGCCGCAGAAGAGTGGCTTTTTTATTTTTGTTTAAAATACATTATATTATTTCCAGATTCAAGTAAATCGATTTTTTTCTACAATTATATGTAAATAGTGGTATAATATACATATGAACAAAATGGCCACGAAGACGAGGTGAACTGATACAAAATGCTGGAATACAGGTCAACAATAAAAGCAAGATCCTATCTCTATTTAGAACTGAAAAAGGCTGCAAATCTTTATTTGGAGGGGTTCCTATTAGATGATATAAAACAAAAAGCGTTAGATGAAAATATATTTTCATTAAATTCAAAGAACAGAATTAAAGAAATTGCTTCAACAATTTCGGAAAGGCTACAAGCCCTAGACGAAATATTGCTCCATAAGTTGACAAAAGGCAACCTTGAAACAAGCAAACAAATAGCCCTATATGCCATTTTAAAAACAGACAGGCTTTTCTTTGAATTTATGCAGGAGGTATATAGAGGGAAATACCTCATTAAAGATTACATAATTACCGAATTGAATCCTTACTCAAAGAAGCGTTGAAAGAAGCCAACTTCTATGTGAATATGCAAAAGGTCGATATAAAATCAAAAAATCCTGTTGAAAGAATAAACAGCGGGCTAAAGGTGCTTATTGATAATATTTATGACAAATTAAATTATATTACCGATTTTATTGAAAGCACTAAAGAGCTTCATGATCTGTTGTTTTCCGAAAACACCCAGATAAACATATTTGGGGATGAGGATATCCCAAACAAATTAGCCATAGATGAACTGTTCCATTATATCGAAAGAAATACGGGAAGGCATATTCCCGTAACTATGAAAACCCTCCTGGAGTTATATGATAAACCGCCTTATGGTTGGTTACCGGATGATATCAGAGGGCTTGTTATCAGGCTATTTAAGTCCCAGGAAATTAAAATGCAACTAGGAAGCGACTATCTTAATTCATCGGATAAAAATCTAATCCAATATATGACCAAGAAAGATTATGTGGACAGATTACTGATTAAAAAAAGAACCAAAACCCCTGAAAAATATTTGAATAACGCTAGAATGTTAGTCAAAGAAGTTTTCAATTATGCCTTTGTGCCGGGGGATGAGGATGGATTAATGAGCCGTTTCAAAGAATTATCCGGCTATGAATTATCAGAAATCAGGGAACTGTTAGTCCGCTATGAAGAAAAAAACTATCCCGGTAAAGATGTGTTGGATAAAGGCAGGAAACTTTTGGGGGAAATTGTAGAGATCAACGATATTACAAGCTTTTTTGAAAAATTATACGAAGTGAAAGAAGAATTATTGGATTATGAGGAAGAAGTTTTCGACGTAAAGAAGTTTTTCAAAAACCAAAGAGAGCAATTCGATAAAGCGGTTAAACAACTTGATATATATGAAAAAAATAAAACCTATGTCATTGACAGAGAAACTATAAGCTTTGTTAAAGAAATAGAGAAAATAGCTAAATTGGAGAAACCGTATTCGCATATATCAAAACTTCCTAATTTAGTAAACGACTTTGTCGACAGATTTACCATGCTTTTGGAAGAAGAATGTAAACCCGTAAAAGATGTAATAGAAAGCGATTGGAATAAGGTAAAAGAAGAACTGGAATTGTATGATTTTAAGGATGAACTATCCGATAAATTTGACAATAGATTCAATGAACTCTTAAACAGACTGAATTCATCCCATAACTTTTATGAAGCCATTGCCATGAAAGAAGAGTCGGATAGATTGAAAATGAGGTGTTTTGAAGAAATCAAAAAAACCGCCCTGGAAAAAAGAAAAAAGAGGGACGGTAAAAAGCAATCAGTTACCGGCGGAGAGGGCAAGGAGGTTTATACCACC
>JALNXC010000051.1 GCA_023230535.1 Alkaliphilus sp.
AAAGGTGCCCTTCAATACGAGTTCGGGATATTTGTCATTCGGCAGCGAAATAGTCAACAATATAGGGAAAGGAGCCAATCCCGATTCCGTACCCTGTGTAGTGATAGTTGCGAAAAAGGCCGGTTTCATATCGGCTCTATAATCGATACCTCTGAAGCCAAACGGCTTTTCACCCCTGGAAGATGTCCTCAGTGCCGCATCTTTAAGTGCTCTCATAGCTTCGGTTTTCGCAGACTCTGTCTTAAACTCGTCGGAGGAAATATCCACACTATAATCTAATTCCAGAGTTTCGGCGGCAGCAGTGTCATATTCCAAAAATCGTTTTTTATCATTCCAACGGGCAACGGTCAATGCTAGTCGGAGCATCTCCTCGGTGCGCCGATAGTCTTCCGCATCACTAAATGCCCATAATTGAAATGGTTCAAGAAGCTCATCAATCTTTGTCGTTTTTTGGGGATGGGATATAGCCAGCCCGATACCCTCATAACAGAGATTAACAGTAAATTTAGCTTCAGCTGTTCTGTCCATAGTTTGTTTATCCTCATAAGCAATAGAACAGGGATAAGAATAGATAAAATCCTGTTTGTCCCAATTGTCATATACTCCCTGTACGGGTGTAACCCTTATAACATGTTCACCTTGGGTGTTCTTGTTCATTTCCAAGGTAACGAAACTGTCCATTCCGTCAAGATAGATATCGTGTTTGGCAGGGTCATAACCTAACAGTTGACATTTTAAATCAAAGGGTTCGTAATCGCCTTCCAAAAACCAAACCTTGTTGGAATCAAGCCGGATACACGGTTCGCCCATAAGCTGAAAGACCATGTTGCGTTGAAAGAAACCGCCGTCCGGAGCTGTAAATTTAAAGGAAAGGGTAGCCTGTGTTTCCGCCGGTTCTTTATTAGTGAGCATAATCGTATGCCCCTTACCGGGTGCTTTAGGATTTAGAGGCAACGGATAAAGTTCCAAACCTTCTATTCGGGAAATTGTAATAGAAATGGTATTACTTCGTCCCGCATCAAAAATCCATTCCCCTGTCTGCTCATCTTTATATTCAATTCGTGCCACTATGTACTCGTCGGTTTTGCCGTGATGGATAGTATCACCGAAAGATTTATAAACAATCATTCGATAATCACCGGTTTTTTGGCGTGCGCTTTCCTCTATGGCTTCCTGTGCAGCAGTTGAAGCTGCGGCAGAACTCCCTGCAACCGAAGCACCTGCGGCCGCAACGGCCGCAACGGTAGCGGCAACACCCAAAATAGCGGCGGTTTTTATATCCGTTGTTTCTTCACCTGCAGTGCTTTGAGGCCTGCTATCCTCCACCTGGGTTACAGGAGCAGGCGGAGAAGGTAAAACCGGAAGTTCCGGTGCATCTTCCACATCTTCTACGGACTGAGCTACCGAACATACCGGACACGGATAGACACTGCGTATGGTATAATCGTAAGTATAATCATAACCATCCGGTGTATGTGGATTTGTCCCGTCACCGCTAACCTTCCAATAATGTGACTGTGTCCCGATGACCCGCCCGCAAGTAGGACACTCAATAAGATCCCCCGAGCCGATAACGGTCGGTGGAGGATCAAGAACAATGCGCTCAGGTTCACCATGAACAAAATCGAAAAATCCTGTCATCAAAATTAACATGATAAAAATAAAAGATAATAGCCGAGTTATTTTTAAAATTGTTCCTTTTTCCAATGAATAAAAACTATGTATATAGCCGATACGCATAAAAACGCCCCCTAATTTATTCGATAAGGCCGATAGGAACATCTTTAGCAAACTTGTTGTTTTTGCCGTATAAAGCATTGATTAATTAAGATACTTTATCCATGCAACCTGCTCCCCTTATTCGACTTTCCCCCAAAATTCAATTATCGGTCGGACCCGCCTTTACCGGAGCTTAGTTTTACCTGTTCCTTGATAAAACCCAATACAAAATCAAAATTTTCCGGCGCCGTATGAACCTGATTGTGCATCATGTCTGAGGAACGGAGCTTGATAATATGCCTTCTCTGATTTGTTTTAATCGATCTGACTTTTTTAAACTCCGTATACATCGACCCTCCGGCCGATGCAAGAAGCCCGGCTCCTACAGCACTTAAATTCCCGGAAGCCATACCCGTCAAAGTGGTAAGCGTACCTACTTTTTTTGCTTTATTAGAATCATTTGAAAGTTGTGTGTGCCGAACACCTTTGTTATCCATCTCGAATAAAACAGAATACTTGCCATGCATAATCAGCGCATATATATAATAGGAAATAGCGATTAAAATCAATATACCCAACAAAACATAAAACATGGCAGAACCGATACTTATCAAACTTTCAAGCTCATCAAGCGGATTATGCCCCCAAGTGACAATCAACAAAACAAAAATATCAACACCAAGCCAGATAAAGAAAAATATCTTCCATGTAAGAAAAAGATAAACCGGATTAGTATACAGATTGGTTTCATACAACCAACAATATTTGCCGTCCGGGCCTTTAATAAGGAAAGTTTTATTGTTTTCCGACGGTTCGGTAACTTCCATGATATTCCCCCCTCAATTAATTAAATTCCATACTCCGACAAAAAAACAAACAAATATCAGACAGCCGAAATATCCTTTTGTTTCCTTACTGTCGAACAAAGAATTATTCCGATAATAAAGACCGCCAGGCCTGTCAGATAACAAACCCAAAGGTTCCCTGAAAAAGACAATGACAAACTCAACCCAAAGCCGGCTGCAAACCCGGTGGTAAGGTGTTTAACTTGGCCATCTAAAGGAAGTTTCTTTCCGGAAAACCGTGCGGTAAGCGAAACCATCAATTGACGAATAAAACCGCCTTGTTTTGAAGAACGGACCACAGATGCGGCCGCAATAATTCCTGCCATACTGTTTTGTAATGAATTATCACCGGTCATAAAATTATAAATTATCAATGCCAGTCCCATGCCGCATAGTATCAGGCCATATCCCTGTGAAGATTGGGCCCTTTCGGTGGAATCGGAGAGATTTTTCGTGGCCTTGGGCCGTCCGATATTATGTATCATTCCCATGATTAGCGATACAAATAATCCTTTGCCTAATACACCGCCGACAAAACCCGGAATTCCTCCGGTAGTCCCTCCCTTAGCGAAGGTAAGAAAATTTAACCAAGCAGGCACGGATGTTCCCATAGCGGAAAACATAGTGAGAGTAAACCAAATAACCGCCATGACAATGGCCCATCCCAAGGCTTTCTTGTTTTTTCCCGCTTCTTTGAGCCCTTTGATTGCTGTAATTAAACCATTGCCTAATACCTTAAGAGGGCCTAATACCGAAACTGTCGCCGAAATCTGGCCGGCAGTATCGGCCGGTATGGCGGATGGTGTATTAACCCCCAGAACACAATCCCCGGGCGATGAGGAAGCCATTATGGTTCCCGCCACCTGTCGGACAACCTCTTTTATTTCCTTCTCGCTTGAAGTATCTTCCGGTTGCAAAAGGGCATCGGCTTGTGATATTTGATTCCCGTAATTCCTATCACTTGAAGTATCTTCCCGTTGCAACGAAGCATCGGATTCTGATACCTGATTCCCGCAATTCCTACAGAATTTAGCCGTCGGCGAAAGCGAGGTGCCGCAATTAGTACAAAGCCTTCCTACCGGAATTTTTTCAACATTCCGGCGGATTTCCGTAAACGCAACAATGTCTTTACCACAACTTCTACAAAATTTTGCGGTATCAGATACCTCCGTGCCGCAAAATGGACATGCTTTGCTCATATCAATCTCCTTATTTCTTTCGCGCCGATACCTGCGCGTTTTTTATTATACCGTCAAAATTTTATTCATAATTTATATTATTTAATCCTCATGTTTTCTTTTTAAACCGTTGTTACTTATCAAGGCCGTAGTCATCCTTCCACCGTGCACATCGGGAGCCACAACGCTATGGTTATCGTTTCCACCTTCTAATCGCCATACGGCATTAAATCCGGTGATATTCATATATTCCGGGTTTTCCGCGTTAAATGTTTCCGATGCCGTAAACGTAACCGTAAAGGTATCACGGTCACGCTGTGCCGATCCCGTGCTCATCCCCCCCGAAGCAAGTTTATCAATGACCTCGAACCGTGTTTTCAATGTAAACCCACCGTTCCAACGTAAAGGGTTTTTGATTTCAAACTTATAATCTTTGTGCCAAACACTGAATTTAACGAGCATTCCGTCCACCCAGGAGAATATAAAGCAAGTCCCTTTAAGTCTACCCGATTGAATTTCAAAATTTGCAGGATAATTACTGTCTTTATTTTTCAGGGCGCCGGGGAAATATTTTCGTGAAATTATTTCCCCCACCTTACCGGCACCGGTACAGGTTCCAACCTGCAACCAGTTATTTAGATAGGCCTTAAAAAGATTATGCTGGGTAGGAATGGAGGCTCCGAACCATTCCAAGTTACGAGGCTCGGGCGTATTGTTCGAATTAAAATAAGACCTGTGCATGCTTGCAATAGCTTTTTTAACATTATTTTCCGCATTCATATCCCGTTCGGCAAGAGCAAGTTCATAAATGGCATCGGAAGCATACTGTAAAAAGTAGGTATGCCGCTCATGTCCCGCCGATGCGGAAAAAAGAGTCCACATATCGCCCATGTTTTTATGTTCCAAAGCATGGGTCAATTCATGTACCAAGGTTTGTGCTTTTTTATAATCCCCTATGCCGGTAGGAATATCACTGTTGCGTAGCACTACCGAGCGTAATCGTTTATGGGTGGTAGAGGCTATTATTCCGTCTTCATAGTGATTTTGATTATTGCTAGGTGCAAAGGGAACATTTCTAAAGGAGTAAACCCGGTTTTCTATGAATTCAAGAGCCTCGACATAAAGGTCCGGATTGCCTATCCTCATTTGGGCGGCGGCTAATGTGCCGGCCGGAACCCCAAAAAACCAGCGTACTACTTCTTCCCATTCGCACATAGGATTAAAGTTACCTTTCAATACGAGTTCGGGATATTTGTCATTCGGCAGCGAAATAGTCAACAATATAGGGAAAGGAGCCAACCCAGATTCCGTGCTCTGTGTGGTGATGGTTCCGAAAAAGGCCGGTTTCATATCGGCTCTATAATCTATACTCTTGAAGCCGAATGGCGTATCACCTCTACAAGATGTCTTCAGTGCCGCATCTTTAAGTGCCCTCATTGCCTCGGTTTTGGCAGACCCGGTCTTAAATTCGTTGGAGGAAAGATCCAAACTATAATCTAATTCCAGAGTTTCGGCGGCAGCAGTATCATATTCCAGAAATCGTTCTTTATCATTCCAACGGGCAACGATCAATGCCAGACAAAGCATCTCCTCGGTGCGCCGATAACTTTCCGCATCATTAAATGCCCATAATTCAAATGGTTCAAGAAGTCTATCAATTCTTGTCTGTTTTTTGGGATGGGACATTGCCAGCCCGATGCCCTCATAACAGAAATTAACGGTAAATTCAACTTTGGCTATTCTATCCATGGTTTGTTTATCTTCATAAGCAATCGAACAAGGATAGGAATAAATAAAAGCTCGTTTATCCCAATCGTCATAAACTCCCTGTACGGGTGTAACTTTTATAGCGTCTTCACCTTGGATATTCTTGCTCATTTCCAAAATGACAAAAGCGTCCATTCCATCAAGATAGATATCATATTTGGCAGGGTCATAACCTAACAGTTGACATTTTAAATCAAAGGGTTCGTAATCGCCTTCCAAAAACCAGACCTTGTTGGAATCAAGCCTAATACACGGTTCACCCATAAGCTTAAAAACCATGTTGCGTTGAAAAAAACCGCCGTCCGGAGCTGTAAATTTAAAAGAAAGGGTAACCTGTGTTTCCACCGGTTCTTTATTAGTGAGCATAATCGTATGCCCCTTGCCGGGTGCGGCAGGATTTAAAGGCAGCGGATAAAGTTCCAAACCCTCTACTTGGGAAATTGTGATAGAAATGGCATCACTGCGTTCGGCATCAAAAAACCATGTGCCCGTCTGTTCATCTTTATATTCGATCCGCGCCACTACGTATTCGTCAGTTTTGCCGTAATGGATAGTATCACCAAAGGATTTATAAACAACCATCCGATAATCACCGATTTTTTGACGTGCGCTTTCCTCTATGGTTTCCTGTGTAGCAGTTGAAGCTGCAGCAGAACTCCCTGCAGCCGAAGCACCTGCCGCCGCAATAGCAGCAACGGTAGCAGCAACACCCAAAATAGCGGCGGTTTTTATATCAGTCATTTCCTCACCGCTATAATCTCTAGGACTTCTATCCTCAATTTGTCTTACCGAGCCTGGCGATGGAGGTGTATTTTCATGGTATTCGTATCTAAATGTGGAGCTCATATCATCAATAAAGCTCGTACTCATAAGATCAAATATTTTACCGGGAACACCCACATAAATCACGACTATGTCCCCCTCTTGACCTTGGGGAAAAGTAAGAGGAATATCCTCTATATTGTCATAAGACCCCTCGGAGGACAAATAAGGAAGTTTGAATTCGGCTTCCTTCGAACCCTGAAATTCTACAAAAGTATAAATATAACTATAACCAAGGGACTTATAGGCACCGGCAGAGAGCAGATAACCGGTATCATTCCCATGTATTTCACGCGAAAAACTGCCCGACAAGGTTGCCGTTTCCCCCGAAGCTATGCGTTCCGGAAATCCGGTATACACCACAGATACATGGCCCTGAGTTCTACGATCCTCACCCCCAATATTAACTGCAGTAGTAGGCACACCATCAATTGTTTTTTCAGTTACTTCGTAGCCGCCGGTGGGTTCACGCCATTCAATGTCCCAATGTATACTAAATTCACCACGATTACAACGATGATTAAAGTCCCCACTGTTTATCTCGGTTCCCTGATCCCTAACATCTACAAGCACCCACTCCCCTTTAGCGGGCGCCGCCTTAACATTGAGAATCAAGGACATAATTATTCCTATTGTAATAAAAAATATGGCAATACGTTTTTTCATATGGATTTTCCTCTTTTTAAAATATAAATCTGTTTCCATAAATATACCGCATCAGGACTATCTTTTTCACCTATATATGGCTCGTGCTATAAAGTCCAAATTGGATTTTGATAATCAACTTCCGACTATATTTTCCACCTATACATGGCCCGTGCCCGTCCGTATTCGATAGGATCATAAGAATATTCAGTCATTTTTCCGTTTATTATTTTATGTTTTATCCATCATAGCATATACAGTAAAAGACTACAATATTTTTACAAAAACGTCATTGACACATTCCACTAAATTGTCAATAGCATGCACTGAGGATGCACTGGGGACGGTTCCTGATGCATCTAATATCCTACGCTTTCAAATTACTGATCTTTTTCAAGGCCATTTGAATATCTTTA
>JALNXC010000052.1 GCA_023230535.1 Alkaliphilus sp.
GCAAAAGGCTTCAAATGCCTTTCTTTTTCGATATGGAGCGTAAATTTTCAATCGCACTTCGCAGTGCGGCGCGACAGGGGAAAATCCCGATAATCGTTGATGTCAAGGCGTATTCGCCGAAAGAAGGCGATTTATTTCGGGGGCGCACATACTCCGAACTTGCCCTGACCTTCAAAAACGCAGGTGTGCCTGCGCTTGCCGTGATTACGGAAAAGGAGCACTTTCAGGGATCGCTTGAGGCCTTGAGCCGGGTCGCTGTGGTCAGTGGCCTGCCCGTACTGCGCAAGGATTTCATCACGGAGGTAAAAGAGCTTGAAGATACGGTGCAGGCAGGTGCGTCGGCAATTCTTCTGATATGCTCCATGCATAGTCCTAAGCGGCTGAAGAAGCTTTTCCTGGCCGCTCATGAGCTGGGGCTGGAAGTGCTTGTCGAGACTCATACGGCACAGGAGCTGGAGACCGCCGCGGCACTGGGAGCGAAACTTATCGGCATCAATAACAAAGATATCGGCAAGCTGGAACTTGACGATGGAACTGTATTTCAATCACTCACCCTCATCGGACAAGCACCGAAGGATGCGCTGGTTGTAAGCGAAAGCGGCATACATACTCGAGCGGATGTATGCGCTGTAATGGATGCGGGAGCCGACGCCTTGCTGATTGGCACAGCACTGCTTCAGGCGGATGATCCTGCGGAATACTATAAAGTTCTTAGCATTGGGAGGTAACAACATGGCGAAGTTGAAAATTTGTGGGTTAATGAATCAAGCGGACGTTCGGTTTTGCGCTGCCTCAGGTGCGCATATGCTTGGCTTTGTCACTAATTACCCGGTACCGGTACCGTGGGAGCTTACCAAGGATCAGGCGAAAGAACTGATTGCATGCGTACCTAGAGCGATTAAAAGCTGTATTGTGACCGGCGGCAAAGTGGAGGACATATTTGTACTTGCAATCGAACTTCAGCCTGATTATATCCAACTGCATTACAAGGAAAGCTTTGCAGAGACAAAGTACTTGGCGGAAGCCCTGTTGTCATATGGCATAAAAACTATAAAGGCCGTTCCCGTTAAGGAGGATGGCAGCTGCGAAATGCCGGAGTTTTCTTCGGTTGCCGAGGCCGTCACTGCTCTTTCAGACACCAAAGTTGAGGCGGTGCTAATTGACTCCCGCTGTGCAGCTTCTCCGGCTTCGAGCTCACGTCAACTTGCCTCTGATTTTTGCCGTGACATTGTTAATATCTCTATAAAGCCACTTATACTTTCAGGAGGAATTACAGGGGGTAATCTCAATGAGATCCTTCGAGACATTGCCCCTTTCGGCGTTGATATTCTTACAGGCACCGAATATGCACCCGGACAAAAAAGCAAGGAAAAGATAGAAAGGATTTGCCGTATAATTAGTGATAACAAGCCAAATCCGCATATATTTTGAAATTAGCCCTTCTGAATATTAGTATCATCCAGGAGGGTTCTGTATAAATCAAAAAATCAGACTAAGTAAAATAGCACTTTTGTGTATTATCTGGTATAATCAACCAAGAGAAGTATTATTGTGTGCTGTAGTATACGGGTAAGAGATAGGGGTGGTATCATGGATTGTCAAAGGCTTATACAAATAGTTAAAAAAGGCGAGGATTCCCAAACTCAATTTAAGGTGAAAATAGACAGTATTAATGCACTGGCTGCAGAGATTGGCGCTTTTGCTAACTCCCAAGGGGGCAAGATTATAATTGGAATTGCAGATGATGGAGATATTATAGGCATTAATGATTTAAACAGACTAAATCAAATGATATTTAATGCTGCATCGAACAAGCTGGAACCACCTATAAATGTGATAACCGAAAATCTTATTTGTAATGATAGATTGGTGGTTATATTGAATGTGCCTCAAGGTGAAAACAAACCCTATACGGCCAACAGAACGGACTATTGGATAAAGGTTGGCGCCGATAAAAGGAGAGCTACAAGGGAAGAACTTCGTCGTTTGATGCAGGCTTCGAGAAATATATATGCTGATGAAATGCCGATTTTTACTACTTCAATAGATGATATTGATATGTTCTTTTTCAAGGAATTTTATGAAAAAGAATTTGGCATACTTTTGGAGGAAAGCCCCCTTTCGATTGAAAAACTCCTGACAAATCTTAAATTATTTAAAGATAATAATTTAACTCTTTCAGGTCTTTTACTTTTTGGGAAAAAGCCAGAAAGGATAAAACCCCAGTTTATAGTTAAAGCGGTAGCTTTTTATGGCACTGATATCAGTGCAAAACAGTACCTTGATAGTGAAGACATTAAAGGTAGGCTGCTAAGCCAATATGAAAATACCATGGGATTTCTTAAAAGGAATTTACGAAAAGTCCAGAGAGGACAGAATGTAAATTTTCCGGGCCTGTGGGAGATACCGGAAATTGCACTGCAAGAAGCGGTGGTGAATGCTCTTGTCCACAGAGATTATTTTATAGACAGCAGTATTCGAATATTTATATTTGATGATAGAGTGGAAATCATTAGTCCGGGGAAATTGCCGAATACAGTAACTATTGATAATATTAAACAGGGTATACAGATTGCAAGAAACCCCATCCTTTTATCCTATATTCCCAAGCTTAGAATTCCTTATAGAGGAATAGGTTCCGGCATAAAACGAATGATTGTCGAATGTAAATCCGCCGGTATCAGGGAGCCGGTTTTCATAGAAGATGTTAGTCTTCAAGAATTTAAAGTAATTTTTTATAGAACTTAGGTATCCACAACTGTATTTCCTGTTTAGGTTTTAAAACAACACTAGCTTTTTAGTATAATTGCTACCCTTTCTAAAAACGTTCTGTTTTTTTATTCCTTTTTATGAATAGCTAAAAATACAAACGAGAAACCCCATCTCCTAGTACAGGTGATGGGGATATGTCATTTAATGACTTGGCGTATCCAACTGCTTGATTTTAATCTCTTCACCGAAAACGTCGTTTTAGTTATCTCTTCCAGGACAAGTATCAAAACCACCATCTCTATTGGGAGCCTCAATACAAAAGAACCTAGAAATGCCAAGGGCACTCCCGGTATTGCTAATTTAAACAATGTACCGTAAAAGTCGGACTGGTCGGTCTTTTCAATCTGTAGATTTTTCATCATGGCTGCATTACCTTTCATATCAAGTGTTAGCTGAGTCGTTTCTGTTGCTTTGTTTCCTAAAATATTATATCATAAGAGCACAATATATGTTTCGTATAGTTAATTGAATATTTTGCCGGTTTCATAAAATAAAAAAGAGGGAAACTGAATAGTTTGTAGAAATTGAGTATACCGACCTAAAAATAATACGCCAGTATATGGAGACATGATAATGAAATCAAAAACAGCAGATATAAGAAATAGTAGTTTAGGTTATAGGATTGCTTTAAAATAAAGTTGGGTTGTAATTATTTTCAAAGAGAGGGGTGTTCATATGAACGAACAACTGAAAGAGATGGGCTTGCGTTTGTCAATGCTCAGGGAATCAACAGGTTTTGAGCCCGAGAAAATAGCAGAGATGTTGGAAATCCCGGTTGCGGATTATTTGCTTTATGAGGCCGGTGAAAATGATTTTTCCTTCAGTTTTTTGTATAATGTTGCAGATATTTTGGGTGTTGATGTGTTGGATATTATCAGCGGAGAAACACCTAAACTTTCAACTTGTTGTGTTGTCAGAGCAGGCGGGGGATATGATATTAAACGTCGTAAGGCCTATGATTACAAACATTTGGCTTTTACTTTCCGTAATAAAAAGGCTGAGCCTCTTTTGGTTACTGTTGAGCCCAACGCCAATGTAATACCGGAGCTTCATTCTCACGAAGGTCAGGAATTTAATTATTTACTTTCCGGCTGCATGGAGCTTTACCTTGGAGAAATGGTTTATACCCTTGGGGAAGGCGACAGTATCTATTTTGATTCCTCAGTTCCTCATGCCATGAAGGCCCATGGCGGGAAACCGGCTACGTTTTTAGCAATTGTAATGAAATAAAGGGGGCGAACATCTATGCTTATTTATGAAAAATATATCGGTCGAAATCGTGATGACTATGCTACTTTAGAAGATTTATATAGAAATTTCTCCATTCAATGCCCGGAAGATTTCAATTTTGCCTATGATATTTTAGATAGATTGGCAATAGAAAAACCGGAGAAATTGGCAATGTTCTGGGTCGGTAAAGACGGGGAAGAAAAAGAGATCAGTTTTGCAGAAATGAAACGTTGGACGGATAAAACCGCAAACTATTTTAAATCATTGGGTATAAAAAAAGGAGACCTTGTCCTGCTGGTCCTAAAGAGAAGCTACCTGTTTTGGTATGCAATTTTGGCTCTTCACAAGATAGGGGCCGTTGCTGTCCAAGCAACTCATTTGCTGACCGCGAAGGACTATGTTTATCGTTGTCAGTCCGGTGGAATTAAAATGGCTGTTATTACCGGTGATAATGATTGTACCGGGCATTTTGACGAAGCACTTCCCAGTTGCCCGACGGTGGAAATTAAAGCAGTCACCGGACATAAGGCAGCCGGGGAAGGTTGGCACGACTTTGAGGCCGGGATAGAAACCGCTTCTGAAAATTGGGAACGCCCTACGGGGGAAGAGGCTACAAAGTTTTCCGATATTATGATAATGGCATTTTCGTCAGGTACAACGGGTTATCCTAAAATGGTGGCTCATGATCACACTTATCCCTTTGGTCACATTGCGACCGGTGTTTTTTGGCACCGTGCCGAACCGGGGGGCCTGCATTTTACTATTTCCGATACCGGTTGGTTGAAATCTCTCTGGGGAAAACTCTATGGTCAGTGGTTTGCGGAATCGGCAGTCTTTGCTTATGATTTTGATGCCTTCGACGGCGCAGATATTTTAGAAAAGCTTGAAAAATATAGGATTACTACATTTTGTGCTCCGCCGACCATATATAGATTTATGCTTAAAGAAGAGGTGGAAAAATATGATCTATCGGCCTTAAAACATTGTACCACAGCCGGGGAAGCCTTAAATCCCGAAGTTTATAATAAATGGAAACAGGCGACAGGGCTCCGTATTTTTGAAGGATTCGGGCAGTCCGAAATGACGCTCTGTTGTTCTACGCTCTATCCTTGGGTTCAGCCGAAGCCGGGCTCGATGGGCCTTCCTACTCCGGGGTATAAACTGGTGGTTGTGGACAATGATGGGGAAGAGGTTGATCCCGGGGTAATCGGCGAGATTTGCGTCAAGGCTGAAAACCTGGAAAACAAAACAATGGGTTTGTTTATGGGTTATTATCGGGATGAAGACGGTACTCAAGAGGCTTGGCATGATGGTTTATATCATACCGGAGATACTGCTTATTGCGATGAATTGGGATTTTTATGGTATGTTGGACGTAATGACGATATAATTAAATCTTCCGGTTATCGAATCGGTCCGTTTGAGGTCGAATCCGCGCTTGCCGAGCATCCTGCCGTTTTGGAATCAGCTGTGACAGGTATACCCGATCCGATCAGGGGATTTAGTGTTAAAGCAACCGTGGTGCTTCTTAACGGTTATGAACCATCCGAGGAACTCATTAAAGAACTGCAGAACCATGTTAAAAAGACAACAGCACCTTATAAATATCCGAGGGTGATAGAATTTGTAGATGAATTGCCTAAAACCATCAGCGGCAAAATACGGCGGGTAGAGATCAGAGAAAAAGATCTGAAAAAAAAGTAGAAATATATGTGTTTATATATCATATGTCGAAAAATGGGCCGGGGGATTGTTCTCCCGGTTTTTCTTTTAAAAAAAATGATTGGTTTCATAATCAGCTAAAAAAACAAAGTTTTTTCAATGACTTTAGCAATTTTTCTGTTATTCGACTGTAAGAGGCCGGCTATATGGAAAGGGTTTTGTCATAAATACACTAATTGTATTGTATTTCAATATTTTCTGTGTTATATTAAATTTTAGAATCACTTAATTATGATCTTGATATCTTTATTTCAAGTAAATTGTATAACCAGACCTTGATGGGTTCTGGGCTTATATTTTTTGGAACCTCATAGGGGGACATGGGTCATGGTTTATTGGAGCTTGATAGGACAATATGTTTTATTATTTTTAGTTGACGGAATAGCAGGTTATTTTTTACAGCTTATGGCATATACACTGGCGATCCATGCGTTTAATAAAAGGCAAATTACTGTTAGAACTTTTTTCCTTATGACGGTCATATTTTCTATATTTTCATTTGCGATAAGAAACATTCCATGTATAAAATTTGGCTATCATACAATTCTCATCACCATCATGTGCGTAATATTTAGCTATACACTATTTAAAACAGAAATATATCCTACAATACTTGCTGTGTTTTTAACGATGGTATCAAATCTTTTTTTTGAAGCATTAGTATTTGGAATATCTATTAAAATTTTAGGGAATGAAAACTTCAGTAAATTTTTTGTTAATATCGAGACAACAGCTGAATTGATATGTAGAGCACTACTAGGTGTTCCCGCAAATATTCTTCTTTTAATTGAAATGTTCATTATATATAAGTATTATTTAAAAAAGATTAAAAAGGATGGTTTGAACAGAGCAATCGGTGAAAACGATAATTTATAATAAATGTATCAAAAAACATCTTAATTTTAATAGGCGGGCCGAATGATAAAGAATGAGAAGAGATGAAGAAATACCCTGTGGACAGTGCGAAAATGATTTTAAATATTGAAAACCTGGATAATAATCGGAATTATACATTGTAAGGCATGCATGGCTACATGGGTTTGCTTTACGTTTTTCCCAAAATGTAACAGGGATAATTTGTGTTGCATTTGTCTCGAAAAATTGGTAAACTCTTACCGAGGTAGTATCGTGGCGGAATTAGATAAGGCACAAAGTTTTCAAGCAATAATACAATATCAATAAAAGTTAGATAAAACTTAAAGTAATCACTAGAAGGAAGGGATAGACCTATGAAAGTGACTGAAGCAGTATTGGATCTTATAGGCAATACACCCATAATGAGCCTGAAAAAAATGACGGGCCTGAATATATATGCCAAGGCCGAATTCTTAAATCCCGGTGGAAGTATAAAGGATCGCGTGGCACAATTTATGATTGGGGAGGCCGAAAGACAGGGCAAGTTGAAACCGGGTATGACTATAATGGAACCGACATCGGGCAATACCGGTATAGGGCTCGCTCTTGTCGGTGTACAGAAAGGTTATAGGGTTGTAATAATAATGCCTGAAAATATGAGTGAGGAAAGGAAAAAGATTATTGCTGCGCTTGGCGCGGAACTTGTACTTACACCTGCGGAAAAGAGTATTGCAGGTACGGTAGAAGAAGCCGAGAAAAGGGCCAAGGCAGATTCTTCAATTTTTGTACCTCAGCAATTTGAA
>JALNXC010000053.1 GCA_023230535.1 Alkaliphilus sp.
ATCTTCTCCTTTAGTGTATGGGTAATCCCATATGTTTTCTACCTGTATGCCGTCTACTCCCGCTTCTTCCAAAATAGTGGCTTCTTGCACCGCTAACTCAATTACCTTTTGCATAGGCATATTTATCTTATCATAAAGGGGCGACCCCGGCAGCGGACGCAAATGGACCATTCCAATAATCGGTTTTATATTATTAAAAATTTCTGTTAAACAATTTTGCAATATTATCATCCTCTCGCAAGATAGGAGATATCAGATTGTACGGTAATTATCACTCTGAGCATTGACGGAGGGTCTAGGCTGATTTAAAATACAGATTCTTCGCCACGCTTGAGAGGACAAAAAAGTATAAAATGTGCTTTTTTATACAGTCTGATACTTTGACTGTCTTGTTTTTTTATAATGCATGGGAAATATAAACCGGGGGAATAGGAGCCGAGTCATGTAGGTTGATAAAGATTGTTGTAGGAATCATGGTGCACGGAAACCCGGGAACCATAGTACCTGACACCGTGGTCTTTTCGGATAGTGGTTTCTGAAGAACCACCGTACCTGGCACCGTGGTCTTTTTATATTGATATACGAAATTGAGTACAAAAAGAACCACTGTACCTGACCCCATGGTTTTTTCTTGTTCAAAAATCCTTCTTGACTATACGATAAATCGTACTTATGTTACTATAATACTATATTGTTATCAGTTTATAAACAATGAAAACACAAAATGTTGTAACTTTTAATAGATTATGTTAATAATATACGAAATGGGGTTCACAACTTAAAAAGAACCACTGTACCTGACACCGTGGTCTTTTACAACCGGACACGCAAGGACTCGGGCAGATGCGGATAGATTTAATAATTCATATAATAAACTGGAAAATCTAATATTTATTGTTAAATAATAACATTTATCACATGAGGAATATTCTTAGATAAAATCCTTTTAGATAAAAACAGACAGGAGAGATGATGGTGCAAAAGATTCAGTTGATCGCTACGGCTACTTTTGGACTTGAGGCCGTAGTAGCCAGGGAAGTGAAAAAATTAGGGTATGAAGATGTACAAGTGGAAAACGGGAAGATAGAATTTACAGCCGACGAATCCGCTATCTGCAGGTCCAACCTTTGGCTCAGGTCGGCAGATAGGGTTTTGCTGAAGGTCGGGGAATTCAAAGCGCTGACCTTTGATGAATTGTTTGAGAAAACCAAATTCCTGTCTTGGGGAGATATAATACCTGAAGATGCGGTATTTCCTGTCAACGGGAAATCTATAAATTCAAAACTTTTCAGTGTACCGGATTGCCAAGCCATAGTTAAAAAAGCGATTGTGGAAAAGATGAAACAAAGATATAAAAAGGAATGGTTTGCGGAAACCGGTGTTATGTATTCCGTAGAAGTTGCACTCTTAAAAGATATAGCTACCTTAACTATAGATACTACGGGCGCCGGATTACATAAAAGGGGATATCGGACTTTGTCCAATCAGGCCCCGATTAAAGAAACACTGGCCGCCGCACTCATTGAATTGAGCTATTGGAATCCGGACAGGGTCCTCATAGACCCGCTCTGCGGTTCCGGCACTATTCCGATAGAAGCGGTTTTAATCGGAAAAAATATTGCCCCGGGAATGAATAGGAATTTTGTGTCCGAGGATTGGGGTATCATCCCAAAGGAACTGTGGAGAAATGCAAGGAAAGAAACCCATGATTTGGCCGAATACAACCGGCCTCTAAGAGTATATGGGTCAGATATAGACGGAGAGGTATTGAGTATAGCCAGGTATCATGCCGGAGAAGCGATGGTAGATGAGGATGTTTATTTTCAGAAATTGGATGTGGCAGATTTGAGATCTCGATTTGAATATGGATGTATCATAACCAATCCTCCCTACGGGGAGCGCATAGGAGAGCGGGAGGAGGTAGAGGAATTATATAAAACCATGGGTAGGGTTTTTAATCAAATGGAAACATGGTCTAAATATATAATCACTTCTTACAAAGGATTTGAACAATTGTACGGTAAAAAAGCGGACAGAAGAAGAAAACTCTATAATGGCAGGATAGAATGCCAATATTATCAATATCATGGCCCTAGGCCGCCTTTATAGAGAAAGTTTTTGAACTACAAAGACGTGTGCCGCGGCAGATTGTGTAATAATTGTCTTTTTGAGCGAAGTGAAGGGTCTTAAACGGTTTAAAATGCAGATCCTTCACTTAGTTTAGATGACAAAAGGGTGAGATGAACCACGGTACCCGACCTCATGGTTCTTTAATCTCATAATGCTGTAATATACTTGACTCTAACGTTTACATATATTAATCTCATAATATGGAGATTTTTATTGATTAGAGGGATAAACATGAAAAACATTATCTTTTTTGATATCGAAATCGAACCAAATGAAGAGAAAATTCTCGATATTGGTGGAATCATGGGAAACGGGAACCCATTTCATTCCGGCTCTCTGAGTGATTTTATAAAATTTGTCCGGGGTTCCGATTATCTCTGCGGACATAATATTTTTAATCATGATTTAAAATATATTCAAAATGATATAGATGCTGCCGGTATCAATGATTTGAAGTTTATAGATACTTTATATCTCTCGCCCCTTTTTTTCCCGTGCAGGCCCTATCATGCTCTTCTCAAGGATGACAAGTTACAAACGGAAGAGATCAACAATCCATTCAATGATTCAATAAAGGCCAGGGATTTGTTTTATGATGAAATAGCGGTTTTTCACTCATTGGATGACAAACTAAAACGGATCTTTTATTTCTTGTTGAGCAAGCAGAAGGAATTTTCGGGGTTCTTTGATTTTTTTCAGTACAAAGAAACCGACATAAATATCGAAAGAGAAATTCGTCAGAAATTTCACGGGCAAATATGTGAAAGCGCCAACCTCACCGGTATGATATCGGAAAATCCCATCGAATTATCCTATTGCTTAGCTTTAATAAATGTAAATGACAGGTATTCAATCACTCCCCCATGGGTTTTAAGAAGTTATCCTTCAATCGAAAGAATTATGTTTTTGTTGAGGGATAACCCGTGTCTAAAAGGCTGTATCTATTGTAACGGGGCTTTGGACATTTATAAAGGTTTAAAACAATTTTTCGGCTTTGATTCCTATAGAGAATATGAGGGTGAACCATTGCAGGAAAACGCTGTTGCAGCTGCCGTTGAAAACAAATCACTCTTGGCTGTGTTTCCTACAGGTGGAGGAAAATCGGTAACTTTTCAAGTGCCGGCCCTGATGAGCGGGAACAATTCGAAGGGTTTGACGGTAGTTATTTCGCCCTTGCAATCTCTTATGAAGGATCAGGTAGATAACCTCGAAAAAATCGGTATTATAGAAGCGGTTACCATCAACGGTTTACTTGACCCCATTGAAAGAGCAAAATCCATTGAAAGGATTGAAAACGGTTCTGCCTCTATTCTCTATATTTCCCCCGAGTCCCTGCGTTCAAGGACGATTGAACGCCTACTTTTAGGGAGAAATGTTGTTCGATTTGTTATCGACGAAGCGCACTGCCTTTCTTCATGGGGCCAGGATTTCAGGGTTGATTATTTATATATCGGTGATTTTATTAAATCATTCCAAGAAAAAAAGAATATTGAGGATACAATCCCTGTTTCTTGCTTTACGGCTACGGCAAAGCAAAAAGTTATAGAGGATATCGGAAATTATTTTAAGGAGAAGTTGTCTATTGATATGGAGCTCTTTGCCACGGGCGCATCAAGGAGCAATCTTCGATATAAAGTTTTTCAAAAAGATAGTGAAGAGGAAAAATATAATGCTGTAAGAAATTTGATAGATGGGAAAAATTGTCCTACAATAATTTATGTTTCACGAACGGAAAAGGCGTATAGGCTGGCTGAAAGGCTCCAAGATGATGGTTATAAGGCAAAGCCATATCATGGAAAAATGGATAAATTGGAGAAAACTAAAAATCAGGACGCATTTATAGAGGGTGAGGTCCGAATTATGGTCGCTACTTCTGCTTTTGGAATGGGGGTGGACAAAAAAGATGTCGGTATGGTCATACACTATGAAATATCCGATTCCCTTGAAAATTATGTCCAGGAAGCGGGAAGAGCGGGCAGGGACGAATCTATCACTGCCGATTGTTATGTACTGTTCAATTACGGGGATCTTGATAAACATTTTATTCTTCTCAATCAGACTAAACTCAACATTCGGGAAATTCAGCAGGTATGGAAGGCAATTAAGGATATTACTCGGCTGCGGTCAAATGTATCGGAATCCGCACTGGAGATTGCAAGGAGGGCAGGTTGGGACGATAATGTTGCAGAGATTGAAACAAGAGTGAGGGCGGCCATTGCGGCCTTAGAAGATGCCGGTTATGTGAAGCGTGGGCAGAATATGCCCAGAATATTTGCTAACAGTATTTTATCAAAAAATGCACAGGAAGCGATCAGCAGGATAAGAAAATCCGGTATGTTTAACGATAGGCAAAGAGCTATGGCTATTCGGATTATAAAGAAACTCTTTTCAAACAAAAATAAATATAATCCAACGGATG
Organism: Alkaliphilus sp.; assembly: GCA_023230535.1. Lineage (GTDB taxonomy): Bacteria > Bacillota > Clostridia > Peptostreptococcales > Natronincolaceae > JAAZJW01. Next base: position 4,550 of record JALNXC010000053.1, read on the forward strand.
AAGTGGCGGAGTCAAGAGTAGATTATATTTCAGACCATTTGGGGATTGTAAAAGAAGAAGTGATACAAGTTATCAATATTCTCCGTGAAGAAAAAATTTTAGCCGATTCTAAGGATCTGACCGCGTTCATCAAAAGAAAGGAAAATAAAAACCGTTCTCTAAATATTTTAGGGACTTTCTCAAAAATTGAAAAATTTTTGATTACTGTTTTACCGCCATTTGAAAAAAAGATGTTCCATCTAAAAGAGCTGAATGAACAGGCCGAAGAATACGGATGTAGGGATGTGACTCCGGATAAGATAAAAACCGTACTCAACTTTTGGGTTATAAAAAACTGGGTCAAAAGAAAAACTGCTTTGTATTCAAATAATCATATTATGATTCTAAATTCTATGGAAACCCATGAGATGAATGCAAAGCTCACAAGACGCCTTGAATTGGCCCAATTCATCATTAAATATCTATATGATAAAAATAACAGAGATATTGCCGGGGATGATTCCGACAAAGAAGAGATTTTAGTTGAATTTTCTATTTTGGAACTCAAGGAAAGATTTGAAAACGAGTTAACGTTGTTTGGCACAAAAGCTACCCCCGATGATATAGAGGATGCTCTCTTTTATCTATCAAGGATTGGAGCACTTAAAATAGAAGGCGGTTTTTTGGTTATTTATAATCCTCTCAGCATCGAACGTCTTGAACTTGATAATAAGAAGCGATATAAAATTGAGGATTATGAGAAGCTGAATCAGTTTTATGAGAACAAAATCCGGCAGATTCACATTGTTGGAGAATATGCAAGGAAAATGCTCAGTGATTATAGGTCTGCATTGCAATTTGTGGATGATTATTTCCAGTTGAATTATACTTCATTTTTGAACAAATATTTTAAAGGAATCCGGCAGAAGGAAATCGGAAGAAATATTACACCTTCTAAGTTTGAACAACTCTTTGGAAGATTATCGCCGGCCCAATTAAAAATTGTTAATGACAGTAAATCAAAGTATATTGTTGTAGCGGCCGGGCCGGGAAGCGGCAAAACCCGTATTTTGGTACATAAGCTGGCATCCCTGATGTTGATGGAGGATGTAAAGCATGAACAATTGCTGATGGTCACATTTTCCAGGTCTGCAGCCACGGAGTTCAAGAAGCGTTTGCTCAAATTGATCGGTAATGCGGCTAATTTTATAGAGATCAAAACATTTCATTCCTATTGTTTTGATTTATTGGGAAGAGTCGGCACTATTGAAAAATCAGGTACTGTTATCCGGGAAGCTGTAGAAAAAATAAAGAGCGGGGAAGTTGAGATCAATAGAATTACAAAAACCGTATTGGTGATTGATGAGGCCCAGGATATGGATGCGGATGAGTTTGCATTGATCAAGGCTTTGATGGAGCGCAATGAGGAAATGCGCATAATTGCGGTTGGGGACGATGATCAAAATATCTATGAATTCAGAGGTGCCAGTTCGAAATATTTGGAGAAATTGTTGGTTGAACATAAGGCTACTATGCATGAATTGGTAGAAAATTATAGAAGTAAAAGCAATTTGGTGGATTTTACAAATCAATTTGTCAAAAGAATACCCCATCGCTTAAAAAAGAACCCGATAGTTGCCGTACAGGGGGATCGGGGAAAAATTAAACTTGTGCGATATAACAGCGGCAATTTAATCTGGCCTACGGTGGATGATATATTGTCGACGGGTTTGGCAGGAACCTCTTGTGTGCTGACAAAAACCAATGATGAGGCTCTGAAAATCACGGGTTTGCTTTTAAAAAACGGCATGCAGGCAAAGTTGATTCAATCAAACGAAGGTTTTAACATTTATAATCTTCTTGAAATCAGGTTCTTTTTAAATCAATTTGATTTTAATGAGGAGATTTATGTTATCAGTGGCAGGATATGGTCTAACGCAAAACGAAAACTGTTAGAAAAATTTTGTAACAGTCCAAATTTGGATATCTGCCTAAATATTATAAGAGATTTTGAGGAAACCAATCTCAAAACCAAATACAGGTCGGATTTGGATATCTTTATTCGCGAATCAAGGTTGGAAGATTTTATAAGTGGCGGTATTGAAACAATACTTGTTTCGACAATTCATAAAGCAAAAGGCAGGGAATTCGATAATGTGTTTTTGATGTTGAATAATTTTAATATCCGATCCGCTGGGGCTATGCGGCAGTTATATGTTGCTATGACAAGGGCAAAACGCAATCTGGTAATCCATTATAACAGCAGTTATCTCAATAATATAAGGGTAAAGGGCCTTGATGCAATTGATGACTTTACGAAATACTCTCAACCTGATCAATTTATGGTGCAATTGACACATAGGGATATATGGTTGGATTATTTTATCCAACGGCAGGGATTAATTTCGAGGTTAAACAGTGGTGATAAACTCTTTGTTGACGGAGATTTTTGTGTTAATTCAAGGGGGCAAAAGATACTGGCTTTTTCAAGGCAATTCATTAAAAGAGTAGAATCCGTCAGACAAAAAAACTACGTAGCAAAATCGGCAACGATAAGATTTATTGTATATTGGCAGAAGGAAGATTCCGAGAAAGAGATTAAAATTGTTTTGCCCGAAATTTATTTCGAAAAGGAGTGCAGGGAAGATAATGCATCGGAGATGACAGACTGCGTGAAAATTATCACCCCGGAATAAACCGCGG
>JALNXC010000054.1 GCA_023230535.1 Alkaliphilus sp.
TCAATTGAAATTTCACCTTCATTTATCAAACATACGGGATGGGACTTCAATCTCTTGGAAGCCCTTACATCTTTTACATCATCGGATAATATGGTTTTCATCTTTTCAAATAACTCTTTGTTGATATTTTCTTCAGCATTTTCTTTGTCCTCATCTTTTATGTCTTCAATACCCAAATCCTTATCGGACACCGATCTGAATTCTTTTTCTTTATAGGATTTCAATACCTTTAATGCAAACTCATCTACATCATCTGTTAAATAAAGGATTTCAAACTCTTTGTCCGACAGTAATTCCGTTTGTGGCAAGGCGGCTATTTTTTCGTTAGACTCGCCTGTAGCATAATATATATATTTCTGTTCTTCTTTCATTTTCAGGATATACTCATCTAAGGTCACCATTTTCTTTTCTTTTGAAGAATAGAACATCAACAAATCTTGCAATATTTCCTTATTGCTTCCATAGTCCCTGTATATTCCGTATTTTAACTGTCTGCCAAAGGAATTATAAAATTGTTCGTATTTCTCCCTATCCGTCTTCAGCAAATTTAATAATTCACTTTTAATTCTATTTTTAATATTTTTTGCAATCAATTTGAGCTGTCTGTCATGCTGCAACATTTCTCTGGAAATATTTAAAGACAGATCCTCCGAATCCACCATTCCTTTTACAAAACTAAAATAATCCGGAATTAAATCTGAACATTTATTCATGATAAGTACACTGCTGGAGTATAATTCCAACCCTTTTTCATATTCTACCGTATAATAATTGTAAGGAATTTGTTCCGGAATAAATAAAATCGCATTGTACCTTACGGCACCATCGGCGCTTATATGAATATGTTTGATCGGTTTATCAAAACCGTATCTCTTTTCAAAATAAAAATTGGTATAATCCTCTTCCGTAAGCTCATTCTTATTTTTTCTCCAAATGGGCACCATACTATTGATTATATCTTCTTCCTTGTAATTTTCATATTCATCTTCAGTGCCTTCCTTTAATCTTGATTTAGTAATATCCATTTTTATCGGGTACCTGATAAAATCGGAATATTTTTTTATTATGGCTTCCAGCCTATATTCCCTTAAAAATTCATCATAATCTTCATCTTCAGTACTTTCTTTAATTTTTAAAATAATTTCCGTGCCTACCGTATCCTTGTCCCACTCTTCAATAGTATATCCGTCAATCCCTTTGGATTCCCATTTATACCCCTGCTCGCTATCCAAGGACCTGCTTATTACAGTGACTACATCCGCTACCATAAATGCAGAATAAAAGCCGACACCAAATTGCCCTATTATATCATAGCCATCCTCTATTTCTATTTCCTCTTTGAAGGCTAAAGTCCCGCTCTTCGCTATGATCCCCAAATTATCCTCTAATTCCTCCCTGGTCATTCCTATACCCGTATCGATAATTTTCAATGTCCTGTTATCATAATCAGCAGTAATTTTTATATAATAGTCGTCTTTATTAAATTGTAAATTTTCGTCAGTCAATGCCCTATAGTATATTTTATCGATAGCATCGCTGGCATTTGAAATTAATTCCCTCAAAAATATTTCTTTGTGGGTGTAGATTGAATTTATCACTAAATCCAACAACCTTTTAGATTCCGCTTTAAATTCTTTTACTGTCAAATAAATCTCTCCTTTCAAATAAAGCCAGGCTTGAAGAATTTACTTATTTTGAATGAATAAACCCCTGTAAACCTGAACCCTTAGTCTCTTTTAATTCTATTAGCACTCAACTTAGTTGAGTGCTAACTATTTTTATATATATCATATTTTAATTTATATGTCAATTATTTCTGCGTTTTTTAATTGTACAAAAATTTCATTTGTTTTATGTCCGTTCACAAACCTCATCCAACATATCTTTTAATATCTTCAGATCGACAGGTTTGGAAAAGTGCTTATCAAAGCCCGCATCTATTGAAAGTTTTATATCTTTTTCGGTCGAATAACCTGAAATAGCAATCAAGCATGTGTTTTTTAGGTTTTCATCCCTCCGTATGCACCTGGCCACATCATGCCCGTTCATACCTTCCATTCCTATATCGCATAATATAACCCTAGGCTTTAATTCCTTCGCTTTTGCTATGCCTTCCTTTCCGCTATATGCTCCCACTGTATCATATCCTAAAGCATTAAGAAACTGACATGTAATATGTGTAAGATCCCTATTATCGTCTATTACTACTATCATTTTCTACCCCCACCCCACTTTGTTTTCTAATCTATTAACGGAAGCCTTATAATAAATTTAGTCCCTTTCCCAAGCCCTTCGCTCAATGCTTCTATGTCCCCCCCATGTTTATTTATTATTTCTTTTACAACAAACAGCCCTATGCCCAGGCCCGCTATATTTTTCTCATAGCTATGACCGATTCGTATAAAAGGTTTAAAAACCTCCCCTATCTGTTCAGGCGAAATTCCTTCCCCCGTATCAGTTACGGAAATTATAGCTTTTTTTGTCTCCCGGTCCTTGTCCAATATGAGTGTAACTTTTCCATTCTTAGGTGTAAATTTTGATGCATTATGAAGTAAATTTTCTATAACTTGGGTCAGTCTCACCGGATCCCCTTCAACATAAATTTTTTCCGATGTAGCCCTCGTTTCCAATGTAATTTCCTTTTCATTGAACAATGACTGATCATCCGGGGATATATGCTTTATAATTTTATTGAGCTCCAGGGGACTTTTTTTTAATTCAAATCTGTTTTGTTCTATACGAGTCATATCAAGGAGATCATCCACCAGCCTTGAAAGTTGCCCTGCCTGCCTCATTACCATCTTTCTAATTTTCTGTTCCTCTCCTTTATCCAGGCTTACCTGTTCAAACAGGGAAAGCCCCATTATTATGGTTGCCAAAGGATTTCTGAGTTCATGAGAAAGGGCGGAAAGAAATTCATTTCTTTGCTTATGGCTTTCTCTTAATCTTCTCACCAGATTCAGAGCACGTTTTTTACTTTCCTTTAAATTCCTCTCAATGGCCTTTCTATCAGTTATATCTGTAAACATAGCAAAATTTGCAATATGTTCTCCTTCGGCATTGAATACAGGGGTTGCATTATACAAGACCCATAACTCCGAGCCGTTTTTATGCCGTAATCCGGTCTCCCCGCTTATCCTAAAACCCTCGGCAAGAGTCGCGCAAGCATGTTTACTTTCCTGATTACCGGCATCAAAGACGATATCTTCAGATTCCATCCAACAGATATCCTCTTTAGAATATCCCAACATATCGGTAAAACTTTGGTTACACTGGAAACTTCCTGTTTGAATATTTTTATATAATATACCCTCCCGAGCAGTTTCAAAAACTGCCTGATATCTATTATGTGCTTCCATCAATTCCTGTTCAACCTTTTTTTTATCGGAAATATCTCCGGATATGGAAACTGCCCCCATAATTCCTCCATTTTCATCCCTTATGGGTGAGACTATATATTCTCTATATCTTAATTCACCGGTTTTTAAATGACGTATTAATTTTTCTCCTTTCACCGTCTCGCCTTTTAAAGCCTTAAATATTGGTATGTTTTCAGGCAAGAGCTTACTACCATCAGTCTCGGATATCCTTAATTCATTAACTATCTCAAGCACATTCTTGCCTGCGTTATCCAACCCAAGTGATTTCTTGGCGCTGGAATTTAATAAAATTATATTTCCCCTCCAATCGGAAACCCATATTTCCGATTCTATACTATTTATAATTTTCTCCAACATTTCGTATCGTTTTTTTAAATTGTTAACACTATCAACTTTTAAATTTTTCCTAGTATCCATTGTAATTCCCGGTACCTAAAACCATACTGAATAAGATCAGTATGGTTTTTTGTCGTGTATATTTTTTATTTTCCCGTCAAAAACCGGATATCCCCCTTTCCCCTTTTTTATTTTCTATCCGCAATTATTTTTCCCCCTTTCCGACTGTTTAGGCCCCTAGATTCCGAAAATTTTTCCGATTCTCCTTCTAAATAGGTTAATATCTTTTTAATAATATTATTTCCTCAAGGCCTATTGTCTTTGAAACATCGTTTTTGGTTTGCTAATCCCCAAATTTTGTTTATTATATATATTTCTGCTTTTTTCTATTATATCCTTTGCCAGAAATTAGCTTATTTTGTCGAATTATAGAAAAAATAAAAAGAACAACTCAAATGAATTGCCCTTAGCAATATATTATGACAATATCTAACTAAAAAACCCATAATAAGGTCCAATTTATTATATAAAGTACCGGAACAGGAAATAAAAAAGTGTTTTTAACAAACTTCCTCTCCGTTTCTATATTCTGGCAGCAAGTATCTAATTGTCGCAATAAAGTTTTCTGCAACCTCGGGATCATGCTGTATACCTTTGCATCGTCTTATCTCTTCAAACACTTCCTCGTTTAATCTGGTCGACCGATAAGGCCGGTTGGAAGTCATAGCGTCAAAACCATCCGCAACAGCCGGTGCCCGCGAAAGCGGATTAATAGCATCTCCGGCAATTTCATCGGGATACCCCTTGCCGTCATATCTCTCATGATGATGAAGCACAATGTCTACTATATCTTCAGAGTAAAAAACATAACATTATACTGAGATTGTCTTGAATTATCTATATCTTTCAATGAAATTCATGCTCCCTCCGTTTATTAATATAGATTGGGAGAGATCAAATTTGATCTCTCCCAACATTGCCTTATCTGTCCTGTAACAACTGTGGTTCCTCAGGTTGATATACCCACCAAAAACAGGCGGAGGATGCAACCAGAGTTGCAAAGAACATAGCTATAACAGAAACCGCCGTCAAGAGTTTGAGTTTCATATTACACACTCCTCTCTTTTTATCAGAAATCAACCATTTTACGGTCGATCACCTGCATGAATTTATGTCCGGATTCAGTCAGCATAAAAATCTGCCATAATACAGCCATAGTGACACTTATCGCATATCCTGAGAAACGCAAATCTTTTTTCGATAAATAATAAAGAACAGCCACAGCAATAAAATAAATTGTTAGAGTAACAAAAGCATTTATCCTTAAGCGTTTTATTTTCTTTTCTTTTCGAATAGGTTTATTCGGAGAATCAACAGGAGCCTTTTTATAAACAACTAAATATGAAAAACTAAAAGATAAACCGGAAAGAGCAATATAATAATATAATAAATTAGGATTGATAAAATAATGCGACAAAAATGCCATCAAGGAGATAAAAAGAACACTATAGATAACACATCCGAAAAATGTTTTACTATGAGCTCCTCCGACTGATTTTCTAAGCAGCCCGACAAAAAAGAAAATTATCGTTCCCTCTATCCAAAATCCTCCCATAAATCCGATAATAGAAAGGATAAAAAAAATTATAAACATTTGAAAAATAGCAATTAAACCATATGCGACAACAGCTGTTTTTTCCGTGCTATATTGAAGGTTTTCGCCTATATTAACAGCTATGTTTTTTGCCAATCTTTCCATTCAGATCATCCTTTTTGAGTTTTTCAAACAATGATTATATATTATGAACATCTCGGTATCGAATCACGAGCAAGCATGATTCGCGTCTTCCCGTATGGTTTCGAAATTCATACCTTTTACCGCATAATAAACAACTATAACAATAAACGAATATATGAACAAATCACCAATGCTCATTATAAAAACGCCCGTATCTATGTAATCAGAAAGAAAATCCAATTTTGTCGTTCCGGAAAATGCGATATGCAAATTATCATAGCCCTTGCTTAGATCACCTTCCCTAAAATATCCTGTCAATTTTGACAATGTGGGATATACAGGCATATAACCACCGTTTGCTTTGATACATACTTTATTTAGCAGTGTTCCGAAAAACACAAACCCGGAACCTACCAGAGCCTGTATATGTAATTTCCTCAAAATAATGGGCAACAATAAAGATAACATGGATGCCTTATGTATATAAGGAGCATACTTGACATAGTCATAATTTCCGCAAAAAACCAAAACCTGAAAAAATACATGCACAGCTTCAATAACAAACAGAGGATAAAAATCAATATTTATAAAAATATAAGAAATTTTATATTTTTTTATTTTTGCAAATAATAAACCTGCAAGAATAAATAAATACACAGGACCTCCCACTTTCAAATAAAAATGCTGAAATTATAATTAAGTGATTCTAAAATTCAATATAACATAAAAAATATTGGAAATCAATACAATTAGTTCATATTATGGTAAAATTCATCTTATATACCTTATATAACTAAAATTCGACATATTTATGTAAATTTCTACACTTCTAAATTAGGACACAAAAAACCCTGCAGCAAAAAGCACCGGGAACCATCCCCGGTGCATTTCTCAAAATAATTATCTTTAACTATTTATATTACATATTTTTTTAATCTTCTGATGTCTACCTCATGTCTGCCGGTTATTTCCTTAAAAATTTCATTTTCTTCAATTAAGGTATCCAGTTTCTTATTGGTTTCTTCTCTAAATTCGATAATAACCGCCGTCTGTTCAATTACAGCATCCAAACTTTTTCTGATTTCCCTCTGATCTTCTTCTAATCGCCTTTGGCCCTTTTCTAATAAATCTACTCTTTCTATTAACTGATTTTGACCTTTTTCTAATAAGCCTACTCTTTCTATTAACTGATTTTGACCTTTTTCTAATAAGCCTACTCTTTCTATTAACTGATTTTGACCTTCCTCCAGCCGCTTTTGTCCTTTTTCGAGTAAATCTACTCTCTCTATCAGTTGACTTTGGCCTTCTTCTAAATTTGTTAATTTTTCTAATATTATTTGAAATTCTCCATTTGCCATATCTATCCCCCCCCTAATTTTTTGCCGTTTCTTATATTTACCATAATTATATATTAATTTTGGGGATTACACAATACAAGCCTTGATTCCCGAAATTTGCTGTGGTTTATATTTATAAAACCTTAAATGTTTCTCCCGCAGCTTCCGCTTCCGAATATATAATTTTTGAGTGCGCATCCATTTGTTCGGAGCTAAGATGTTCCCATATAGAAATAGTAAAAGTATATATCACCCGATTTTTTTCAGTAATCAATGCGGTTTGATAAGATTCTTCGCCGTAGTATATTAATTTTACGGCCTTGTCGGCACCGGATACAACAGCCTCGTTTTGGTCCCAGCCATCGTAATATTCATTTAAGTAGCTGTAAAAATCGAGCCCCA
>JALNXC010000055.1 GCA_023230535.1 Alkaliphilus sp.
ATCGGTGACATATATTTTATTTTTTATATCTTCGAAACTGTTCACCAGACCATCGATTATGGTGGAGGCCATATTTCCGGCCCCGATAAATCCTATTTTTTTATCCATCTATTACACCTCTCATTTCCCACTTCTCACTTCTCACTTCCCACTTCCCACTTCCCACTTCTCACTTCCCACTTCTCACTTCCCACTTCCCACTTCTCACTTCTCATTTCTCACTTCCCACTTCTCATTTCTCATTTCTCACTTCTCACTTCCCACTTCTCACTTCTCATTTCTCATTTCCCACTTCTCACTTCCCACTTCTCACTTCTCACTTCTCACTTCTCATTTCCCACTTCTCACTTCTCACTTCTCACTTCTCATTTCCCACTTCCCACTTCTCACTTCTCACTTGCTAAAAATATAGTCGCCCTGGTTTCATTATTATATAATTTCAACAATATATCCTCTATTTTACCGTTAGCCAATATCATCGGAATTCCATAATTATTTACTATCTTTGCGGCTTCTATTTTTGTCGCAATTCCGCCCGTCCCAAAACTATTAGCCTCTCCAATTTCGATTTCCTCTGACAAGCTATCTATATCCTCTATCTTTTCCAAAAGTTTTGCATCTCTATGATGCTTGGGATTTTTGTCATAAACACCGTCTATATCGCTCAAAAGTATCAATAAATCGGCATTCCACAGACTTGCAGAATAGGCGGACAACGTATCGTTGTCTCCTATTTTGATCTGTTCAACACTTACAGTATCGTTTTCATTTATAATCGGTATTATTCCTTCGTCGACCAGTGTAAACAATGTATTTCTCATATTCAGCGTCCTTATCTCATCATAGAAATCTTCCCTGGTTAAGAGGAGCTGCCCGATATAAATATCATGATCGCTAAAATGGCTGCTATAAGCAGCCATAAGTTCTACCTGACCGATTGCACATAAAGCCTGTTTATAGTTCATATCCTCTTTTCTGGACCATTTGTTGGTCCTGCTGATGCCTGCAATCATAGCACCCGAAGTGACAATCACTATCTGTTTTCCTTCTTTTATCAAGAAAGATACTTGTTTACATAATTGTTCGATAAAATTATGATTGATGGTACCATCTTCATTAGAGAGTATTTGACTACCTATTTTTATTACAATTTTTCTGCTTTTTTTCATTATTTCCGACAACATTTTTACACCCCTACTCTCTTATCTGTCCATTCCCTACTATAGTATATTTTATTGTAACTAATTCGTTTATTCCCATCGGTCCTCTTGCATGAATCTTCTGGGTGCTGATTCCCATCTCCCCGCCGAAACCGAATTCTCCTCCGTCCGTAAACCGAGTCGATGCATTCACATATACGGCGGCAGCGTCAACTCTCCTCAAGAAATAATTTGCATTAGTAAAATTTTCTGTAACGATAGCTTCGGAATGTTCGGTTCCATATTTTTGTATGTGATCAACCGCTTCCTGCACATCGGAAACGACTTTAACTGCAAGAATATCGTCCAAGTATTCCTCCGCCCAATCATTATCCGTAGCTTTTTTTATGTTTATTATTTTCCTTGTTTTGAAACATCCCCTGAGGTCAACTTTATCATTCAATGCATCATATAATTTAGGTAAAATATATTCTGCCACATTTTCATGGATCAATGCCGTTTCACATGCATTGCATACACCCGGCCTCTGTGTTTTGGCATTTATTATTATATTGACGGCATCCTCCAAATTAGCCGAATCATCTACATAGGTATGACAATTGCCCGCCCCGGTTTCAATAGTGGGAACCGTAGCATTATCTACCACGAAACGAATTAACTCCGGGCCTCCTCTTGGAATTATTACGTCTATATATTCATTTGATGTCAACATCTCTCTTACTATATTTCTATCAGAATCGTCTATAAGTTGGATCACTTCTTCGCTTATTTCACTCTGTCTCAAACCTTCTTTGATTGCCTTGACTAAGGCCCTATTTGAATGCATAGCGAGCGAACTGCCCCTCAGTAAAATACAATTACCGCTTTTTAGTGTCAAAGCAAAAGCGTCTACAGTGACATTCGGCCTTGATTCATATATTATGCCGATCACTCCAAGCGGCACAGTCATCCTGCTGATTGTAAGACCGGTTTCCGTTGTCCATACATCGTTACTCCGCCAAATAGGATCCTTTAGATCTATGATAGTATTGACGCCGTCTATCATGCCCTGCATTCTGGATTCATTTAGTGTAAGTCTATCTATGAGGCTGGATTTTGTGCCTTCTTCCTCCGCTATCTTTATATCTTTTTCATTTTCAGAAAGTATATATGAACGATTTTTCTCTAAACTTTTTACCACTAAATCTAATGCATCATTTTTAAATTTAGTAGGAACAGTCGATAACAAATGGGAGGCCTCCCTCAATTTTGTACATTTCTCCGTTAAACTAGACATTATATCCCCTCTCTCATATAAAATATTATCATTATTATAATAGATTTTATAAACATATTCAAATATATATATAAATGCAACAGGAGCAAAATACACCGATGTGTGTCCACCTATTCAGATTTAAATGAGCTCTATCTTCACGGAAATATCGGACGGTTTGCCAAAATATAGTGATGTTGTCACTACCGCATCCGCGCCTGTCGCCGCATAAGCCTCTACATTATCTATATTTATTCCTCCTGTGGCTATTAAACCTATATTCGGATCGATATCTCTTATTTTTACAATGATCCCCGCCAAGTAATCTATGGGCAATTTATCTATCTGCAATACATCCACACCGGACTTTGCCATTAAGACTGCCTCTTCCATATTTGCAACTTCTACTACAACCTTTTTTTCAAATGCAATAGTTTTAATCCTGGGCATCATCTTTGCCAGTTCTTGATATCCGCCCATAAAGTTTATATGTTGTTTAAACACCAATATGGTCTCGGATAAACCGAGTCTGTGCGGCAAAGCACCACCTAAAATAATTGATTTTATCGAAAGCTTTTTGGTACCCGGAAAAACTTTTCTTGTGGTAAATATATTGATATCCGGATTTACACTTCTGGCCTTATCGACCATTGCCTTTGTTCTGGTAGCTATACCGCTGCAATATTCAAGAATACTCAGGGACACCCTCCAAGCCCTATGCAAATCCTTCGCCGCTCCTTCCCCTTCTATAAAAATTTTATCCTTCGGAAGGAATGTACCTGAAGATAGAAACCTATTACATTTGATATCTAATTTTTCAAAAATCTTTAAAACCTCTTCCACACCGGATAGTACCGTATCCTCCCGTGTTGCAAAGATTATTTTCCCTACTCGGTCTTCAATTCCCAAAATTTTTGTCGTCAAATCGATATAGGGGACATCTTCCCCTATAAATCTATCAACATCATGATCAGAAATAAGCATTTTGTAATTTTACCCCTTCCTTTTGATATTTTATCTGCTGTAAACTAAAACCAATTATACCACATCTAAAGCAATTCAGTAAAATACGAGGAAATACTTTCCAATTAATCTCCCATAACAGTTTTAAATGTATTTTCCCAACTTTCTACATACTGGCCCGTCGCCCATTCCGCCATTATGGCAATTTCTCCTTTTTCTAATTTCAATTTCTCTCTGGGATAACTGCTCAATTCATTTCCATGTATATTATAGATCAGAAGCTCACTTTTTGTAAAAACTACCGCTATGTCCTTGTTAGGTGAAGTATAGACATCTAAGGCCCTGGGCACTTTATCTTTCACATTTGTCCAAGGCACACTTAATGTGTTATAAGATACTACCTCAGGAGGAGGTATCAAACTGATGCTGTAATCAGATATATTAAATTCCCCGTTTTTAATATAATTGATCCTTCCTTCTATAAACCAACGTCCCAATTTTCTTTCCAGTCCGAAATTTTCTAACAGTTCCTCCGGGTATAATATACTGAAATCATCTATTCCCAGATGATCTACCGCCTTCTCCCATGCAGATTCTATAGATGAAACACCGGTATCACTTAAAATATCGGATATCTTCACTCCCTGTCCATTAGGTAATCCGTCTATGAGCAATAATTGTAATTTGCTCTTTTCCCAAGTTCTATTCCCTATAATATATACTCCCTTGCCCGTGGTTTCAACCGATATATAGTCATTACCGACATAATTGATCTTTCTCCTGATTTCCCCAAGTCTCTCTCCCCACCCGGAAAAATCTATCTCTTGTACCGGTTCTCCTTTAATAAATGACATTTTGATATCCATTACTCTGTTTTCCTGTTGTATTTCCGTTTTTTTATCTTCCATTAAAATATTATTGGCCGACACATATTCCTCTGTCCTGCCGTCTTTTGTGGTATTTTTCATCTGTATTTTCCAAAATCCGCTCCTGCGCGGAAAAAATATATTTTCCATTTCCAAAACAGGGCGCATTTCACCGTCTATTAATGAAATCCACAACGTTCTGTAGTTATATTCTTCCATAAAATCTTCATCATTATTTTCGTTTAAGGATCTGAGCCCTATCAATACACCCGTACGACACGCATCTTGCCTATCTTTTTGTATGTCTATATCCCGGTCATCCTCGATATTGTTTTCCCGATTTATATATTCATCCACTTCATCAGACACTTTATCTAAATAAAAACTATTCCCCTGTATTTTTAGTATCAGCTTATTTTCCTTTATTATCAAAACTTCACAAAAGAATTTATCTCCGTCCATAACAGTGATTACTTCTACTTCCTTATTTGGAAATACAAAATTTGCCGGTAATGATTTGAAATTAAACAATAAATATTGTTCCCCGCTTACCCGCTTCATCTGGTATTGTGGATTTTCTAAAATCGGCTCTTCCATGGATATATGGAGATTCGAAAACTGAATTCTCTTACCCAGCCATTCTTTCCCACCTTCTGCATCAGAAGCCCCGGCAATTAAAACCTCGGATATTTCCCATGTTCCCTTGATCGGTATCAATTGATTTTTGGGAGACACTATCCTCTCCGATGAATCCATAATAGGGCTTGAGCAGGCAGAAATGACCAAACCTATGACAAACAATAGAATCGATATCTTGATCAGTTTCATATGACCACACCTCTTCTCGCCTTTCACTTCCCACTTCTCATTTCTCACTTCCCATTTCCCATTTCTCACTTCCCATTTCCCATTTCTCACTTCTCACTTCTCATTTCCCACTTCTCATTTCCCACTTCCCATTTCCCACTTCCCATTTCCCATTTCTCACTTCTCACTTCCCATTTCCCACTTCTCACTTCTTATCTCTCATTTTTCATCTTTCTCTTCCCGCTCAATAGGTATACTGATTATTATTTCCGTACCTATATTGCGCTCACTTATAATTTCAAAGGTGCCGTTCATCAATCTGATTATTTCATCACATATGGACAACCCAATACCGCTCTGTGATTCTCCTGTTTTTCCCTTATAGAACTTCTCTTTGATTTTAGGTAAATCCTCTTCCGCTATTCCATAACCCGTATCCTTTATATTAAAGATGAAATTATTGTCTTCGTAATTTGCCGTTAGAGTAATACTGCCCCCCGTAGGGGTGAATTTAAAAGCATTATCTAAAATATTGATAAATACCTGCTTCAATCTATTACCGTCAGAATAAGTGATAGGCATATCATCCTCTACAAAAACCTTAAAATCTATATTGTCCCTGATCGCTCTCGGGGTTAACTGTTTTCTTATATGGTCCACTATATTGTTTATATTTATATTTTCTTTTACTAATGTTGTTTTGCCGGATACAAATTTAGAAAAATCCAACAGTTCCTCCACCATATTGGATAATCTGTCACTTTCTTTTTCAATAATATCCAACCCGTCTGTTAAAATTTCCTCATCATCATAACTATGCTTTAAAGTTATTGCCCATCCCTTGATAGAAGTCAGCGGAGTCCTGAGCTCATGAGACACAGAGGAAATAAAATCATTTTTGAGTTCATCTTTCTTTATAATCTCCTCCGCCATATAATTCAAGGTATCCGATAATTTCCCGATTTCATCGTCATACTTCTTTATACTTCTGGTTTTAAAATCCCCTTTTGCCATCTTTTCCGCAGCCTCGGTTACGCTTTTCAGTGGATCCACTATAGTTTCCGCCAGCAAAACGGAAACAAATGCAGATATTAAAATTACCACTACACCAAATCCTACAAAAAGTATGGCTGTCGAATTTATATCCTGATTGATCTCTCTCAAGGAAGTTATAAACCTCAGAACACCAACAATATCTTCCCCGGATTTTAACGGATAGGAAATTGCCATAACTTTATGCTTATCATAGTCTACCTTTCCGATCTAGCTGCCCTTTTTGCCTTCAATGGCTTTTATCACATCCTCCGTCTCTATGATATCGGGGGGAATAACTCCGATGGAATCCATCAATACCTTCCCGTTCTTATCCAATATCTCCACCTGGGCCCTCGTCTGTTTCCAAAAAGTATCCACATCATTTAATATATTTTCATTGAGAGTCACATCGGCAAAATATCGGGAATACAGATCGGCCGATGTCCTGATTTGATTATATAAACTATCTTCTAAATTTTTATAATAATTTTCCTTGACTATATTGATCAAAAATATTTCAAGAATAACAACAGTTATTACGGAGATAAATATAAAATTAATTATTATTCTTTTTTTGATACTTCTCATATTTAATAACCTCTTAATCTATAACCTATCCCCCATACGGTCTCTATAACCGAGGGATTTGATGGGTCGTCCTCTATCTTTTCTCTTATTCTTCTCACGTGAACATCTACCGTCTTCATCTCTCCAAAATAACTTTTTCCCCATACTATATTTAAGATTTCATCCCTGCTCAATGCCTTGTTTTTATTTTGCATGAACATTTTCATCATAGAAAATTCTATAGGCGTAAGCTCTATCTCTATACCTCTTTTATAAAACCTCTGGGCTTCCAGATCCAATTCCAGTTCCCCCGAGACTACAGTCTTTTTAGACTGATCCTTTGCGCTCTCTATTTTTCTGAGGTTCGCCCGTATTCTGGCGATCAGCTCCAATGGGTTAAAAGGCTTTATCATATAATCATCCGCACCAAGTTCCAGTCCCATTATCTTGTCCATATCCTGGCTTTTTGCAGTCAACATAATGATGACTATATTTGGTACCTCTTCCCTGATTCGCTGACATACCTCAAAGCCA